>NZ_JBIAPU010000013.1:0-261997 GCF_042888465.1 Streptomyces sp. NPDC002888
GCCCGGTTACATTTCGAACCCGGAAGCTAAGCCTCACAGCGCCGATGGTACTGCAGGGGGGACCCTGTGGGAGAGTAGGACGCCGCCGAACAATCATTGGGAAAACCCCCGCACCTTATGGTGCGGGGGTTTTCTGCGTTACACACCCCTGTATGCCCGTGCGTTACAGGACGGCCTTTCCCCTCACAGCCGTCCCGCCGCCTTGAGTGCCAAATACGCATCCGCCAGCGCCGGCGCCAGTTCCTCCGGAGTAGCGTCCACGACCGTTACGCCGTGTCGCCGGAGTTGCTCGGCCGTACGGTGGCGTTCGGTTTGGGCCTGCGCCGCAGCCGCTGCCTCATAAATCGCCTCCGCGTTGCCGCGTGCCGTCGCCATGCGGGCGATGTGGGGGTCGGCCACTGATGCCACCAGGACCGTGTGGCGCTGGGTGAGCTGCGGGAGCACGGGGAGCAGGCCCTCCTCCACGGGGGCCGTGTCGAGCGTCGTGAGGAGCACGATCAGGGACCGGCGGGGAGCCGAACGGAGGGCGGTGGCCGTGAGGCCCCGGGCGTCTGTCTCGACGAGTTCGGGTTCGAGTGTGGCCATCGCGTTGACGAGGGACGGCAGGACGTCGCCGGCCGCCCGGCCCTGGACCAGGGCGCGTACCCGACGGTCGTAGGCGAGCAGGTCCACGCGGTCGCCGGCGCGGGATGCCAGCGCGGCGAGGAGAAGTGCCGCGTCCATGGAGGCGTCGAGGCGCGGGGCGTCGCCGACGCGGCCCGCGGAGGTGCGGCCGGTGTCGAGGACCAGCACGATGTGGCGGTCGCGTTCGGGACGCCAAGTGCGTACGGCGACCGCGGACTGGCGGGCAGTGGCGCGCCAGTCGATGGAGCGGGTGTCGTCACCGGGGACGTACTCGCGCAGGCTGTCGAACTCCGTGCCCTCGCCGCGGGTGAGCACGCTGGTGCGGCCGTCGAGTTCGCGCAGGCGGGCGAGTTTCGAGGGCAGGTGCTTGCGGCTGTTGAACGGGGGCAGGACGCGTACCGTCCAGGGGACCTTGTGGGTGCCTTGGCGGGTGAAGAGGCCGAGGGGGCCGTACGAGCGGATCGTCACGCGGTCGGCCTGGTGGTCACCGCGGCGGGTCGGTCGTAGACGCGTGGTGACGCGGCGGCGTTCGCCCGGGGGCACCGTGAGGTGGTGGCGGGAGGCTGTCGTTTCGGTGCCGGACCGCCAGGTGCTGGGGGGCCACGCATCGCGGAGGTGGGCCCGCAAGGGTCGGCGGCTGGAGTTGGTGACCGTGAGAGTGACGTCGGCGAATTCGCCCAGGCGTACGGAGGTGTCGCCGGAGCGGGTCAGGCCCAGGCGTCGCACAGGCGCGGCGAGGGCGAAGTCGCAGGCGCAGGCGAGAGCCAGGGGGGCGTTGACCGCGAGGATGCCCGTCCAGCTGGGGTCCCAGATGCCGACGGGGAGGGAGCCGAGGGCCGCGAGGAGCGCGGTGCGTCCGGTGAGTGCCATCAGCGGGGGACGGGGACGTGGGCCAGGACCGCGTTGATCACGGAGTCGGGCGTCACGCCCTCCATCTCGGCTTCCGCGCGCAGTTGTACGCGGTGGCGGAGAGTGGGGAGGGCGAGGGCCTTGACGTCGTCGGGGATGACGTAGTCCCGGCCGGTCAGCCATGCCCACGCGCGTGAGGCGGCGAGGAGAGCGGTGGCACCGCGCGGGGAGACGCCGAGGGTGAGGGACGGCGACTCGCGAGTGGCGCGGCAGATGTCCACGACGTATGCGGTGATCTCGGGGGAGACCGTCGTCTTGGCGACTGCGGCGCGGGCGGCTTCCAGGTGGGCCGGGCCCGCTACGGGGCGTACGCCGGCGGCGTGCAGGTCGCGTGGGTTGAAGCCCTCGGCGTGGCGGGTGAGGACGTCGATCTCGTCCCGACGAGAGGGGAGCGGGATCGTGAGCTTGAGGAGGAAACGGTCCAGCTGGGCTTCCGGGAGGGGGTACGTGCCCTCGTATTCCACGGGGTTCTGGGTCGCGACGACGAGGAAGGGGTCGGGGAGGGGGCGAGGGGTTCCGTCGACCGTGACCTGGCGTTCCTCCATGGCTTCCAGGAGGGACGACTGGGTCTTCGGGGGCGTGCGGTTGATCTCGTCGGCGAGGAGCAGGTTGGTGAAGACCGGGCCGGGCTGGAAGGAGAACTCGGCGACGCGGGTGTCGTAGACCAGGGAGCCGGTCACGTCGCTCGGCATCAGGTCCGGGGTGAACTGGACACGCTTGGTGTCGAGTTCGAGTGCGGATGCGAGGGCGCGGACGAGCAACGTTTTGGCGACTCCGGGGACTCCTTCAAGGAGAACGTGTCCGCGGCAGAGGAGGGCGACGACGAGGCCGGTCACGGCGGGATCCTGGCCGACCACGGCCTTGGCGATCTCGGCGCGCAGGGCCTCCAGGGAGGCGCGGGCGCTGCCCGGGTCCCCCGTGGGCCCGGCGTTGTCAGTGGTCGGGGCCATCATGGACGGCGTACCTCTCTTTCGAGGGCGTCGAGTTGGTCGGTGAGTGCGAGCAGGGCCGCGTCGTCGCTGGGGGGCGGGCCGAAGAGGAGGGAGTGCAGGGACTGTCCGTCGCCGTGGAGGTGCGCGGAGAGGGCGGGGAGCATGACCTCGGGCGTGTGCGCCTGGGTGACGGGGACGCCGATGAGGGGGGCGAGGCGGGTGCGGGTGGTGGAGCGAAGAGCGGCGGCCGCGCGGTCGCGGGCGTTGGCCTTGCGGTAGAGGCGGGCGCGGCCTTCGACGGTTTCGGAGGCGCGGATCGCCACGGGGAGTTTTTCGGGCACGAGGGGGCCGAGTCGGCGTGCCCGCCAGAGGGCGGCCAGGGCTGCGGCGACGAAGAGCTGCAGGGTGCCCCAGAGCCAACCGGAGGGGAGCAGGTCGAAGAAGCCGCGCTCGTCTTCGGGCTCGGCGGCCGAGGTGTCGGAGAGCGAGGGGAGGTACCAGACCAGATGGGGGCGGGAGCCGAGGAGTTGAAGGGCGAGGGAGGCGTTGCCCTGCTCGTCGAGGTGGTGGTTGAGGAGGATGTCGGGCGCGCCGAGTGCGACGGTGTCGCCGTTCCCGGTCTTGTCCGGGACGCGGACGAGGGTGGCGAGGCGTTCGCTGGGGTAGCACTTGTCGGCGTCGAGGTGGGTGGTGGTGTAGCGGATGCCGCCCGTGTCGGCGGTGCCCGCGCGCTCGGCGGCGGGCAGCTCGCAGTGGGGGGAGAGCGTCGAGTCGAGGCTGGTGGCGGGGTCCGCGATGACGCCGGGAGCGAGTCTTTCGACGGACGGGCTGCCGGCGGCGACGAGGACGGTACGGCCGCCGGAGTCGGCCGTCGCCGAGTGCAGTCGGTTCTGTTGACGGTGCGTCAGCAGGTCGGGGGCGGCGACCAGGAGGGTGGTGTCCGGGCCGACCGCGTCGCGTGCCTCGTCCAGCGTGGTCACCACGTGCGTGTCCACGCCGCGTTCGGAGAGGAGTTCGGCGACGGCGTGGCTGCCGTACGGGTCGACGGAGCGTGGGTCGAGGGAACCGTGCCGGGTGTCGGAGCGGACCACGGCGATCGCCACGGCCCCGGCGATGAGGAGGGCGAGGGCCAGGGCGATGCCTCGCGCGCGGGTCCACACCTGGCGGGCGGTGGGCGAGGCCGAGGTGGGCGGGAGCGTGGCCTCGGAGGTCATTCGGCGGCTCCCCGGCGGGCGTTGTGGGCCGTGCTGGGGGTGCTGCTCGTGAGCTGTGGTTTGGTGCGCTCCAGGTCGCGGTCCAGTTCGGCGATGCGGTGGTACGACAGCTCGCTCGCGCTGCGGCCGCCGTACGTGACGTCGTCGAACTGCTCGGCGGCGGCGCGGAGTGGGTCCGTGTGGGCGGGCAGGGCGCGGCCGGCCTCGGCGGCCGCCTCGTCGGCGGTGCGGCCCGGGCGGACGTCGAGAAGGGCGCGTTCCTCGAGGGCGCGGACGATGGCTCGCATGCGTTCCTGGAGGGCTTGGTTCCAGTGGCCCTGGGCGGCGTGTGCCTCGGCGGCCGCGCGGTGTTCGGCGGCGCTGCGGGGGCGGTCGTCGAACAGGGCGGGGGCGGAGGTGGGTTGGCGGCGGGGGGTGCCGAGGCGCCACCACAGGGCGCCCAGGACGGCGAGGACGGCGAGGATGATGACGACGAGGCCGACCGTGCCGCCGGGTGTCGCTCCCGAGGCGGCGTTGAACAGGCCGTCGACCCAGTCCCAGAAGGCGTTGAGGGCGCGTTGGAACAGGCTGGGGTCGTTCTCGTGGTACATGCGTTTGGACAGCTCGCGTCGAGCCGCCTCCCGCGCGGGATCACGCGGGATCGTCAGCGGCGGCTCGTCGTCGGAGGCCACCGATGTGAGCACGGCTGTGTCGCCGGCGCGCAGCAGGGACCGTACGGCTGTTTCGGCGGCGTGTGGCAGTGCCGGCAGTGTTGTGAGAACTCCCCCCGCCAGGCTCACCGCATCAACTCCCCGCGGTGGTGCCGGGGGCGGTGGTGCCGGGGGTCTGGACACCGGCGGCGCGGGCCAGTTCGAGGTCGAGGGCCTCGCGGCGGATGCGCTGGTCGATGTAGAGGAGCACGGCGACACCCGCCGATATCGGGAAGGTGATCATGGAGCCGATCACCGAGCCGATGCCGCTGATGATGAGGAAGGTCCAGCCGAGGCCGGTGCCGCCGGTGTTGACGAAGCCGCTGATGCCGGAGTCGCTCATGGCGGCAGCGAGGAAGGTGAAGGGGAGGACGATGATCGCCGCCAGGATGTAGGCGATGATCATGGCGAGCAGCTCGATGCCGAAGATTCGCCACCAGGAGCCGCTGACCAGCTTCGTGGAGCGGCTCATCGACTTCCAGATGCCCTGCTTCTCCAGCATCAGTGCGGGCGAGGCGAGGGAGAAGCGGATCATCAGCCAGAGCGCGACGACGGCGGAGCCGAGGGTGCCGAGGACGATGAGTGCGGCGGCCGCGTCACCGCCTCCGGCGGCGCCCACGAGGATGCCGGGCACGGCTCCTGCGAGGCCGATGCCGAGCGCGATGAGTACCAGGAGGAAGATCAGGCCGAACAGTTTCGGCACTCGGGGGCGGGCGTCGCGCCAGGCTTCGCCGATGGTGACGGGCCTGCCGAGCACCGCGCGGCTCGTGACCGTCGTGAGCAGGGCGGTCGCGGTGATGGTGCCGATCAGGGTGATGACGAAGAGGACGGCGGAGCTGAGCATGGCGTCGCCCATGGCGCTGGTCAGTTCGCTGAGGGTCGCGCTCGGGTCGTTGAGGGCTTGGGTGTCGACGCGGTCGTCGAGGACCAGGCCTCGGAGCAGCACGACGAGGATCTGCGTGATGACTGCGACGGTCAGCGAGATGCCCAGCACCGTGCGCCAGTGGGTGCGCATGGTGGACACCGCTCCGTCGAGGATCTCGCCCACGCCGAGTGGGCGGAGCGGGATGACGCCGGGCTTGGCAGCGGGGGGAGGGCCGCCCCAGCCTGCGCCCCAGCCGGGATAGCCGCCGGGGCCGGGGTAGCCGCCGGGGCCGGGGGCGCCGTAGCCGCCCCCGTAGCCGCCATAGCCTGCGCCGGGGCCGACGGGAGGCTGAGGGCCCCATCCCGGGCCGGGAGGAGGCGGTGGGGGAGCCTGGCCGGGGCTCGGAGGGCCGGTCGGGGCGGACCACTGGCTGGGAGGCGGTTGCTCTGTGGACCACTTCGAGCCGGCGGGCTGTTGGCCCGCGTCCTGCTGGTGTGTGCCCGGCTCGTCCGCGGGCTGGGCGGTGCCGGGGCGGTCGGCGGGCTCGGCAGGGCCGGACGCGTCGGGTTCCTGCCCGCCGGACGGGGCGGATCCGGGCGAGGCCCAGCCCGGAGTGTCGTTCATCGTCGCTCCTTCACGGTGCCCGTCCGCGGTCGCGGCGGCAGGTTGGCAGCCATCGTGCCATGGGGTGGTCGTGGGGGGACCGGGCGAGGTAGGGGCTGTGCACCTTCAATGGTCCGCCGGATAACGGGCAGACTGACCGCATGGCTGATCAGTACGCGCAATCCGGTGAGGACAAGAGGCCGACCGAGATACCGGCGATCCGCTGGGAGGAGCCACCCGAAGGGCCCGTGCTGGTCCTTCTCGACCAGACGAGGCTGCCGGCCGAGGAGGTCGACCTGGTCTGTACGGACGCGTCGGCGCTGGTGGAGGCGATCCGTTCGCTCGCCGTGCGTGGGGCTCCGCTGCTCGGCATCGCGGGGGCGTACGGGGTCGCGCTCGCCGCGGCGCGCGGCTTCGACGTGGAGGAGGCCGCGGTGGCGCTGGCAGGTGCCCGGCCCACCGCGGTGAACCTCTCCGTCGGGGTGCGCAGGGCCCAGTCCGCCTACCAGGCCGAGATCGCCAGGAGCGGGGATTCCGGGCAGGCTGCCCTGGCCACGCTGGCGGCTGCGCGGGCGCTGCACCGGGAGGACGCCGAGGCCAGTGCCCGGATGGCCCAGCACGGGTTGGCGCTGCTGGACGAGCTGGTGCCCGGCGGCGGGCAGCGGATCCTCACGCACTGCAACACCGGTTCGCTGGTGTCGGGCGGCGAGGGCACGGCGTTCGCGGTGGCGCTCGCCGCGCATCGGGCGGGGCGGCTGCGGCGGCTGTGGGTCGACGAAACGCGTCCGTTGCTGCAAGGGGCACGCCTGACGGCGTACGAGGCGGCTCGCAGCGACATGGCGTACACGTTGCTCACGGACAACGCGGCGGGCTCGCTGTTCGCGGCCGGGGAGGTGGACGCGGTTCTGATCGGGGCGGACCGCATTGCGGCCGACGGTTCGGTGGCGAACAAGGTGGGGAGCTATCCGCTCGCGGTGCTCGCGCGCTACCACCATGTGCCGTTCATCGTGGTGGCACCGGTGACGACCGTGGATCCGGAGACCCCGGACGGAGCATCCATCGAGGTCGAACAGCGCCCCGGGTTCGAAGTGACGGAGGTCACATCGCCCCAGGTGCAGGTGGCGGGGCCGGGCGGCGGGATTCCGGTGGCCCCCCTGGGTACTCAGGCGTACAACCCGGCGTTCGACGTGACACCGCCCGAGCTGGTGACGGCGATCGTCACCGAAGAAGGCGCCGTCTCGCCCGTGACCGCCGAGGCCCTTGCGGAGGTGTGCGCCCGATCACGCCAGGTGACAACGATCTGATCAGGCGGGGACGGGCCCTCTCCCTGCGGGACGCGCGGGGGAGGGGCCGCACAAGGATCACGTCCGGGCAGACAGTAGCGGCCCCATACGACTATCGTCACAGGCCAGTGACCTTCCCCACCAGCGCCCCGGTCACTGTTACGAGAATGGGATGATGTCGTTTATGAAGGGACGAGTCCTTGTCGTCGACGACGACACCGCACTGGCCGAGATGCTCGGCATTGTGCTGCGTGGTGAAGGTTTTGAGCCGTCTTTCGTAGCTGACGGCGACAAGGCGCTGGCCGCTTTCCGGGAGGCGAAGCCTGATCTGGTGTTGCTGGATCTGATGCTGCCCGGGCGGGACGGTATCGAGGTGTGCCGTCTGATCAGGGCGGAGTCGGGTGTGCCGATCGTGATGCTCACGGCCAAGAGCGACACCGTCGACGTCGTCGTGGGCCTGGAGTCGGGCGCCGACGACTACATCGTGAAGCCGTTCAAGCCGAAGGAGCTCGTCGCCCGTATCCGGGCGCGGCTGCGGAGGTCGGAGGAGCCGGCGCCCGAGCAGCTCGCCATCGGGGACCTGGTCATCGATGTGGCCGGTCACTCCGTGAAGCGGGACGGGCAGTCGATCGCGCTGACGCCGTTGGAGTTCGATCTGCTGGTCGCGCTCGCGCGCAAGCCGTGGCAGGTGTTCACGCGTGAGGTGCTGCTCGAGCAGGTGTGGGGCTACCGGCACGCCGCGGACACCCGGCTGGTGAACGTGCATGTGCAGCGGCTGCGCTCCAAGGTCGAGAAGGACCCGGAGCGGCCGGAGATCGTGGTGACCGTGCGTGGTGTCGGATACAAGGCAGGACCGAGCTGACATGTCCGGGGACAGTGCCGCTTCGGCCCCCGGCCGGTCCGGGGCCCGTCCGGGGCGGCCTGTCGGCCGGAAGACGACGGGTTCGCGCTGGGGACGCTTCTTGGAGGGCGGGCTGCTGCAGGGCGGAGTCCACGGCAGCCCGGTTCTCCGCCTCTTCATGCGCTGGGTGCGTCGGCCGCTGCTGCCCGTCATGCGGCTGTGGCGACGCAACATCCAGCTCAAGGTCGTCGTCACGACGCTGCTGATGTCGTTGGGCGTTGTGCTGTTGCTGGGCTTCGTCGTCATCGGGCAGGTGCGCAACGGGCTGCTTGACGCCAAGGTGAAGGCCTCGCAGAGCCAGGCCACCGGCGGTTTCGCGGTGGCCAAGCAGAAGGCCGACGAGGCCGCCGCCGGGACGGACGAGGAAGCCTCGACGGTGGACGGGCGGTCCTCGCAGAACCTCACCTCGTGGATGAGCAACCTCGTGTCGTCGCTCTCCAGCGGTGGTCAGGGCGCCTTCGACGTGGTGACCCTGCCCGCGGGTGACGACAGCGGCGGTGCGCGTGGGCCGCGTGCGTCCGGTTACGTGGATCCCAACAAGAGCGTGCCGGAAGCCCTGCGCGAGCGGATCAACGGCGACCCCACGGCCGCCCAGAGCTACACGCGGATCATCTACAGCAACAGCAAGGACTCCCAGCCGGCACTGGTCATCGGCAAGCAGGTCAGCGACCCGAACGGCGACCCGTACGAGCTGTACTACCTCTTCCCGCTCACGCAGGAGGAGAAGTCGCTCAGCCTGGTCAAGGGCACGCTGGCGACCGCCGGGCTCTTCGTGGTCGTGCTCCTGGGCGCGATCGCCTGGCTCGTGGTGCGTCAGGTCGTCACGCCGGTGCGGATGGCCGCGGGGATCGCCGAGCGGCTGTCCGCGGGCCGTCTGCAGGAACGGATGAAGGTCACCGGCGAGGACGACATCGCGCGGCTCGGCGAGGCCTTCAACAAGATGGCGCAGAACCTTCAGCTGAAGATTCAGCAGCTGGAGGACCTGTCGCGGATGCAGCGCCGGTTCGTGTCCGACGTGTCGCACGAGCTGCGGACGCCGCTGACGACCGTGCGAATGGCGGCCGACGTCATCCACGAGGCGCGCGCGGACTTCGACCCGGTGACCGCCCGGTCGGCGGAGCTGCTCGCCGACCAGATCGACCGGTTCGAGTCGCTGCTCGCCGACCTGCTGGAGATCAGCCGCTTCGACGCGGGGGCCGCCGCGCTGGAGGCCGAGCCGATAGACCTCAGGGAGGTCGTCCGGAGGGTCGTCAGCGGGGCTGAGCCGCTCGCCGAGCGCAAGGGGACGACGATACGGGTCCTGGGCGACCAGCAGCCCGTCGTCGCCGAGGCTGACGCCCGGCGCGTGGAGCGGGTGCTGCGCAACCTCGTCGTCAACGCCGTGGAGCACGGCGAGGGCAGGGACGTCGTCGTCAAGCTCGCCGCGGCGGGCGGGGCGGTTGCGGTCGCCGTGCGCGACTACGGTGTCGGGCTCAAGCCCGGCGAGGCCACCCGGGTCTTCAGCCGCTTCTGGCGGGCCGACCCGGCACGCGCGCGTACCACCGGCGGTACGGGGCTCGGGCTGTCGATCGCGTTGGAGGACGCGCGGCTGCACGGCGGCTGGCTGCAGGCCTGGGGTGAGCCGGGCGGCGGCTCGCAGTTCCGGCTGACGCTGCCGAGGACCGCGGACGAGCCGCTGCGGGGCTCGCCGATACCGCTGGAGCCCAAGGACTCTCGCCGTAATCGTGGACTCAACGACGCCGGTCTGCCGCGCGGGAGCGGGGAGAAGTCGGCCACCGTGCCGGCACAGCCGGCGAGCGAACAGGCTCCGATGACGTCTCGGGATCCGATCGCGCCGCGGCTGGCCGGCGTGCCCCCCACGGCGGACCCGACGGCGCTGCCCGGCAACGGCGCGCGCGTGGTGCCGCGGCCCGGCGGAGGCACACGACGGCAGGACGACCGGCCCGTCGCGGACACCGAACGCGGCGCGAATCCGGGCCGCCAGGACACAGGCCCGGAGGGTTCGGACAAGCATGGGGAGGCATTTCGTGGGCGCTGACCGCGACGGGGGATCCCGGCGTACGCCGGGGCGCGCGGTGGCGTACGCCGCCTGCGGGGTCGTACTGCTGGCGGGGTGTGCCTCGATGCCCGACAGCGGGGATCTGCGGGGCGTCGAGTCCACGCCGAGGCAGGACACCCAGTTGCGGGTGTTCGCCATGCCGCCCTCGAAGGACGCGCCTCCCTCGGCCATCGTCCAGGGCTTCCTCGAGGCGCTGACCAGCGACGATCCGAACTACTCGACGGCCCGCCAGTACCTGACGGGGCAGGCCGCGAAGGTGTGGAGACCGGAGCAGTCGACCACCGTGCTCGCGGACGGGCCGGGCACCGAGGCCGACCGTTCGGGGGGCCGGGAGGACGGCGCCGAATTCTCGTTCACGCTGACCGGCACCAAGGTGGCCGCGGTCGATGCGCAGCAGGCGTACGCGCCCGCCTCCGGGCCCTACAACCAGCCGGTGCATCTCACGAAGGACAAGAAGACCAGGCAGTGGCGCATCGACGCCCTGCCTCCGGGCGTCGTCATGGGCAAGTCGGACTTCCAGCGGAACTACATGTCCGTGAACAAGTACTACTTCGCCTCGAACACCACCGCAGCGTCCTCCGCGCAGCCCATGGCCGTCGCCGATCCGGTCTTCGTCCGGCGTCGTGTCGACCCCATGACCCAGGCGGTGGTCTCCCTGCTCAAGGGGCCCACCACCTGGCTCAGGCAGGTCGTCCGGTCGAGTTTCCCGACGGGTACGCAGTTGGAGAAGGGCGTCACCTCGCTGACGCCCGACGACCGGAGCAAGCTCACCGTGCCGTTGAACGACAAGGCCGCCCGGATCGGCGAGAGCAGGTGCGACGAGATGGCGGCTCAGCTCCTGTTCACGCTGCAGAACCTCACCCCCGCGGTGGACGAGGTCACGCTGCGGGCGGGCGACAAGCAGCTGTGTTCCCTCGCCGAGGACCGGGTCGCGGACGTCGCCGCGCGCGGGGCGACGCAACGCCCGGCGTACCTGTACTTCCTCGACGGTGAGCACCGGTTCGTACGGATCGCGAGCGGCAGCAGCGGCACGAAGGCCCAGCGGGTGCCGGGCGCGCTGGGCGAGGGCGACAAGGCGCTGCGGTCGGTGGCGGTGTCGCGGGACGAACAGTCCGCGGCCGGGGTCGGGCTCGACGGCAAGGCGTTGTACGTGGGTGCGACGGTGTCGGGCGGTCCGGACGAGGAGCTGGTGCTGCGCAGCCAGGGCAAGGCCGAGACCGACCGGCTGACGCAGCCCAGCTGGGACGCGCAGGGCGACCTGTGGGTGGCGGACCGGGACCCCAAGCACCCGCGGCTGGTGGTGCTGCGGCAGGGCGGCGGTGAACCGCTGGAGGTGCGGACTCCCGGGCTGGACGGGCGGATCAACGCCGTGCGGCTGGCCGCGGACGGGGTGCGGATCGCGCTCGTCGTGGAGAAGGGCGGCAAGCAGTCCCTGCTCATCGGGCGGATCGAGCGCGACGAGAAGGACGCGGAGCGGCCGGTGATCTCGGTCCTCGAACTGAGGTCCGCGGCGCCGGAGTTGGAAGAGGTCACGACCATGTCGTGGGCCGGTGACAGCCGGCTCGTGGTGGTCGGGCAGGAGCAGGGGGGCGTGCAGCAGATGCGGTACGTCCAGGTCGACGGCTCCACCCCGGAGGGGCCGGCGCCCGCCGCGCTGACCGGGGTGCAGGAGATCGCCGCGTCCGACGACGACCAGGTGCCGCTGGTGGCTTACTCGCTGGACGGGATCGTGCGGCTGCCGTCCGGGGAGCAGTGGCAGAAGATGGTCAAGGAAGGGTCGGGGCCGGTCTATCCGGGGTGAGTACCGAGACGACGGCCGCCTCTGTCCGGGACCCCGGACGGAGGCGGCCGTTTCTGTTCACCTTCTGTTGCCGCGCTCGTGTGGGTGAACGTCGGGTGGGCGATGCGTGGAGTTTTCCACAGGGGGTTTTCCACAGGGGTGGCCGGTCGGCGCGGGCGTTGGCACAGTGGAGGGCATGCGGGGGTTGTGGCGGGACCTCACCGACCTGGTACTGCCGGCCGAGTGCGGAGGCTGCGGAAGGCCTCGCACGGTGCTCTGCCCGGAGTGCCGTGCCGCCCTGGACGGGGCCGTACCGCGCCGGGTGCGACCGGTGCCGGAACCACCCGGGCTGCCGGTGGTGCACGCTGCGGCCCGGTACGGGGACGCGGTGCGGGCCGTGCTGCTGGCCCACAAGGAACGGGGCGCTCTGGCGCTCGCGGGGCCGCTCGGTACGGCGCTGGCGGGAGCGGTGCGGGCCGGGTTTGCGGAGGCTCGGGCACGGACGGCGGCAGGAGCGGTCGAAGGTGTGTCAGGAGAAGGCACCAGGGCACATGAGGGGACCGGCGGGACGGCGATCGGGTGCGTCTCGGGCTCGAGGCCGGGCTTGTCGGGCCACGGCGGCCGCGCGCGGTCGGGCGGCTCCGGCGACGGAGTGCTGCTCGTTCCCGTTCCGTCCGCGCGTGCGGTGGTGCGGGCCCGGGGACAGGATTCCGCGCGGCGGATCGCGCTCGCGGCGGCAGCCGAGTTACGGCGGGCCGGGACGCCGGCCCGGGTGCTGGCGGTGCTGCGACAGCGGCGGACCGTGGCCGACCAGTCGGGGCTCAACTCCCGGCAGCGGCTGGACAATCTCGCGGGTGCGCTGGCCGTGGCGCCCGGCGGGGCCCGGTTGCTCTCCGGCGGTCGGGTCGTGCTCGTCGACGACCTGATGACGACGGGTGCGTCGTTGGCGGAGGCGGCGCGGGCCGTACGGGCGGCGACGGCCTGGTGCCGCACTGAGACGGGTTCGCGGTCGAACGCGTATGGAGGGGAGGCGGAGTCGGTGTCGGCCGGTGTCGATGTGGTGAGGCCAGTGTATGCGGGTGTGGCTTGGGAAAGCAGAAGGGAACGGATGGCGGACGCCGTGGAAGGGGGCATGGACCGGGCGGGCGTCGGGCTTGGAATGGCGGGAGTGACCGGCGGCGGTGATGTGATCCGTGCGGCCGTTGTCGCGGCCACGCCAGATTCTTTCGAAATGAACTGGAACTGACTGCGAACTTGCAACGTTGCAGGTAACGAGAGGGCTAATTCACCTGAACGGAGGTACGCCGCAGTAGAGGGTGACGACATCCGTCCGGGCGAGATATGTTCGGTTGTGAGGGAAAGCCGCAGGCCACACCTCTCCTATCCCAATGCCGTGCTGGGGTTTTCCGCATTTGCCCACAGCACAGGGGATGGAGATCTTGCCCATGGGGGAAGAGGAGGTGGACGTCACCGAGTCCGAGGTTCCGGGGTTCACCGGAGCCTGGTGCAAAAGGGAGATGCTCCGTCAACGAAGCGGAGCGATCCGGGAACGGAGTTCTGCGTGGACATCGTCGTCAAGGGCCGCAAGACCGAGGTGCCGGAGCGGTTCCGCAAGCACGTGGCCGAGAAGCTGAAGCTGGAGAAGATCCAGAGGCTCGATGCCAAGGTGATCAGCCTCGACGTCGAGGTGTCCAAGGAGCCGAACCCGCGACAGGCCGACCGCTGTGACCGAGTGGAGATCACGCTCCGCTCCCGCGGTCCGGTGATCCGGGCGGAGGCGTCGGCCAGCGATCCGTACGCGGCACTCGACCTGGCGGCGGAGAAACTGGATGCCCGGCTGCGCAAGCAGCACGACAAGCGTTACACGCGCCGGGGGGCACGCCGGCTCACGGCAGCAGAGGTCGCCGACCACGTTCCGGGAGTGGCGACGCTCAACGGCAACGGCCACCCCGTCCCGGCGGAAGAGGCGGAGAGTGTGCCGACGAAGAAGATCGGCTCGCTCGAAGTGCAGGGCGACGGACCCCTCGTGGTACGCGAGAAGACCCACGTCGCCGCACCGATGACTCTCGACCAGGCTCTCTACGAGATGGAGCTGGTCGGGCACGACTTCTACCTGTTCGTCGACTCCGAGACGAAGGAACCCGCTGTCGTCTACCGGCGGCACGCGTACGACTACGGTGTGATTCATCTCAGGACGGACACGATGGTCACCCACGCGCACTCTCCCGAGGCGGGCGGCGCGCTGGGTGGTTGATCTTCCTGGTGGCAGCTGAGGCGGTGCCCCTGGAGCGCGTGTGCGCCCCCAGGGGCACCCGTGTGCGCCCGTTACGCGCACCGCTTGTCACCGTGTTGTCGCCCGGGCATGGAATCATGGCCGCATCGACTCAACGAGTGGGTCGTTGCCTTGGGTTGGCGATGGCACAGCACCACGGCCACAGCCTCAGGGGGAGGAACGATGGCGGACACCTTCGGACCGATGCATGACGGAGATGCGGACGACGGCGTCGTCGGCATGGGCCCGGATGCGGGCACTCCACGCAAGGAGCCGATCAGAGTCCTTGTGGTGGACGACCACGCTCTGTTCCGCCGGGGCCTGGAGATCGTGCTGGCGGCCGAGGAGGACATCCAGGTCGTGGGGGAGGCGGGTGACGGCGCCGAGGCTGCCGACAAGGCCGCCGATCTACTGCCCGACATCGTCCTGATGGACGTGCGGATGCCGAAGCGCGGCGGTATCGAGGCGTGCACCTCCATCAAGGAGGTGGCTCCCAGCGCGAAGATCATCATGCTGACGATCAGCGACGAGGAAGCCGACCTCTACGACGCGATCAAGGCCGGTGCGACGGGCTATCTCCTCAAGGAGATCTCCACGGACGAGGTGGCCACCGCCATTCGCGCGGTGGCCGACGGGCAGTCGCAGATCAGCCCCTCCATGGCGTCGAAGCTGCTCACCGAGTTCAAGTCGATGATCCAGCGGACGGACGAGCGCCGGCTGGTGCCCGCGCCGCGGCTGACGGACCGTGAGCTGGAGGTCCTCAAGCTCGTGGCCACCGGGATGAACAACCGGGACATCGCCAAGGAGTTGTTCATCTCCGAGAACACCGTGAAGAACCATGTGCGCAACATCCTGGAGAAGCTGCAGCTGCACTCCAGGATGGAGGCGGTGGTCTACGCGATGCGGGAGAAGATCCTCGAGATCCGGTGAGCCGCTGAGGTGTTGAGCCGTTGACGCGTCGAGGCGTTGGGGCTCAGGCGAGCAGGCGGGCGAGTTCCCTGGTGAGGGGCTCGCGCAGCTCAGGGGCGTCCACGCGTTCCACGCGTACGTCCGTGCAGTCCACCCAGCTCGCCGCCTCGACCAGGGCCTGCGCCACCGCCGGGACCGCGTTCGGGCCGTCCAGGGTGATCTGCCTGGCGACCAGGGTGCGGCCCTCGCGGGCCGGGTCCACGCGGCCGACGAGGTGGCCGCCGGCGAGAACCGGCATCGCGAAGTAGCCGTGGACGCGCTTCGGCTTGGGGACGTAGGCCTCCAGGCGGTGGGTGAAGCCGAAGATGCGTTCCGTGCGGGCGCGTTCCCAGATCAGGGAGTCGAACGGGGACAGCAGCGTGGTGCGGTGGCGACCGCGCGGAGGTGTCTCCAGAGCCGCCGGGTCGGCCCAGGCGGGCTTGCCCCAGCCGTCGACCGTGACCGGGACCAGGCCCGAGTCGGCGATCACCTGGTCGACCTGGTCGCCCTTGAGGCGGTGGTAGTCGGCGATGTCCGCGCGCGTGCCGACGCCGAGGGACTGGCCGGCGAGGCGGACCAGGCGGCGCAGGCACTCGGTGTCGTCTATTTCGTCGTGCAGCAGGGCCTCGGGGACGGCGCGCTCGGCGAGGTCGTAGACGCGCTTCCAGCCGCGGCGTTCGACGCAGACCACTTCGCCGTACATCAGGGCGCGTTCGACGGCGACCTTCGTGCCCGACCAGTCCCACCACTCGCTGGTCTTCTTCGCGCCGCCCAACTCCGTGGCGGTGAGGGGGCCTTCGGAGCGGAGCTGCTTGATGACCTGGTCGTAGGTGCCGTCGGGGAGGGCGTGGTTCCAGTGCGGGCGGTTGCGGTAGGCGCGGCGGCGGAAGGCGAAGTGGGGCCATTCCTCGATGGGGAGGATGCAGGCGGCGTGGGACCAGTACTCGAAGGCGTGGGTGTCTTTCCAGTAGGCGTGCTCGACGGTTGTGCGGCCCACTGCGCCGAGGCGGGCGTACGGGATGAGTTCGTGGGAGCGGGCGAGGACGGAGATGGTGTCGAGCTGGACCGCGCCCAGGTGGCGGAGGACGCCGCGGACGCCGGTGCGGCGGTTGGGGGCGCCGAGGAAGCCTTGGGCTCTCAGGGCGATGCGGCGGGCCTCGTCTGCCGAGAGGGTGGTTGTGGGGCGCGGGGTCGTCATGGGTCGCACGATAGGGCGTGGGTCTGACAGTGGAGTGGGGGCGGGTCGCGCGGCCCGGCGCTTGCGGGGTGCCGCCCGCGCCCCCTCCCCCACTCTCGGCTTCGCTCGAGCGGGGGGACCCCCATCGCCTCAGCCGAACGACTGCCCGCGGACCACGGGGTCGGGTGCCCGCGGACCAACGGGGTTGGGGTCCCCTAGCTTCGGCCCGGCAGGTATGGCGCCGTCGATGGGAGGCCCAGGTCTGAGGGGAGTAGGGAGCCCACCCAGCAGTCTCGGCGGACGCCCTTGTTGTTGATGGCGGAGCGGAGGGTGCCCTCGATGGTGAAGCCGGTGTGTTCGGCCACCGCGCGGGAGGCGGTGTTGCCGACTTCGGCTCGCCATTCGACACGGTCGACGGCGAGGTGGGTGAAGGCCCACCGGGAGGCGGTGAGGGCGGCCTCGGCGATGTAGCCGTTGCCACGGTGCTCCTTGGCGGCCCAGAAGCCGATCTCGGCGGCGCCCAGGGAGCGCATGGTGAGGCTGAGCATGCCCACCAGTTCACCTTCGGGGAGGAACACGCCGAAGGTAAACATCGAGGAGTCGGCCCAGCCGTCCGGGACCAGTTGTTCCGTGAAGCTCTCGGCGTGTTCACGGTGGTAGGGGGAGGGAATGGTGGTCCACCGCTGGATGTCGGGGTCCTGGGCGGCGGCGTAGACGGCGTCGGTGTCGTGGGGGCCGACCGTGCGCAGGACGAGACGGTCGGTGGTGAGCGTCACGGGTTCCATCGGCCGATTCTGCTCGGGGGTGCGCCACATCGCCATCTTTTTGCGCTGCGTGAGCGCGTGATCACATTTCGTGCAATTCGTCGACGGTGCGCGGCACCATCCGCGGGCCCCGACCGTTGTGCCCTTTGAAGCGGATGTGCGGGCCTCCCGGCGCGGTGGGGTCCTCGCATACGATGGCCGTTGCTCAGTAAGTCAAATGGAAACCGACCGTCCCAGGCCCGACCGGCAAGGAGACCAACCCCCGTGTCCGTCCTCTCGAAGATCATGCGTGCAGGCGAAGGCAAGATCCTGCGCAAGCTGCACCGCATCGCGGACCAGGTCAACTCCATCGAAGAGGACTTCGTCGACCTCTCCGACGCCGAGCTGCGGGCCCTCACCGATGAGTACAAGCAGCGGTACGCCGACGGAGAGAGCCTCGACGACCTGCTCCCCGAGGCCTTCGCCACGGTCCGCGAGGCCGCCAAGCGCGTACTCGGCCAGCGGCACTACGACGTCCAGATGATGGGCGGCGCCGCCCTGCACATGGGCTACGTGGCCGAGATGAAGACCGGTGAGGGCAAGACCCTGGTCGGCACGCTGCCCGCGTACCTGAACGCCCTCTCCGGAGACGGCGTCCACCTCATCACGGTCAACGACTACCTGGCCGAGCGCGACTCCGAGATGATGGGCCGCGTCCACAGGTTCCTCGGCCTCACCGTCGGCTGCATCCTCGCCAACATGACGCCGGCCCAGCGCCGCGAGCAGTACAACTGCGACATCACTTACGGCACGAACAACGAGTTCGGCTTCGACTACCTGCGCGACAACATGGCGTGGTCCCAGGACGAGCTCGTCCAGCGCGGCCACAACTTCGCCATCGTCGACGAGGTCGACTCCATCCTCGTCGACGAGGCCCGTACACCGCTGATCATCTCCGGCCCCGCCGACCAGGCCACCAAGTGGTACGGCGACTTCGCCAAGCTGGTCACGCGCCTGAAGAAGGGTGAGGCGGGCAACCCCCTCAAGAGTCTCGAGGAGACCGGCGACTACGACGTCGACGAGAAGAAGCGCACGGTCGCCATCCACGAGGCCGGTGTCAGCAAGGTCGAGGACTGGCTGGGCATCGACAACCTCTACGAGTCGGTGAACACCCCGCTCGTGGGCTACCTGAACAACGCCATCAAGGCCAAGGAGCTCTTCAAGAAGGACAAGGACTACGTCGTCATCGACGGCGAAGTCATGATCGTCGACGAGCACACCGGCCGTATCCTCGCCGGCCGCCGCTACAACGAGGGCATGCACCAGGCGATCGAGGCGAAGGAAGGGGTGGACATCAAGGACGAGAACCAGACGCTCGCCACGATCACCCTGCAGAACTTCTTCCGCCTCTACGGCAAGCTCTCCGGCATGACCGGTACGGCGATGACCGAGGCCGCCGAGTTCCACCAGATCTACAAGCTCGGCGTGGTCCCGATCCCGACGAACAAGCCGATGGTCCGCATGGACCAGTCGGACCTGATCTACCGCACCGAGGTCGCGAAGTTCGAGGCGGTTGTCGACGACATCGCCGAGAAGCACGAGAAGGGCCAGCCGATCCTCGTCGGTACGACGTCGGTCGAGAAGTCCGAGTACCTCTCGCAGCAGCTCAGCAAGCGCGGCATCCAGCACGAGGTGCTGAACGCCAAGCACCACGAGCGCGAGGCGACGATCGTCGCCCAGGCCGGCCGCAAGGGCGCCGTGACCGTGGCCACCAACATGGCCGGCCGTGGTACGGACATCAAGCTCGGCGGCAACCCCGACGACCTCGCCGAGGCGGAGCTGCGTCAGCGCGGCCTCGACCCCGAGGAGCACATCGAGGAGTGGGCGCACGCCCTGCCCGCCGCGCTGGAGAAGGCCGAGCGTGCGGTCAAGGCGGAGTTCGAGGAGGTCAAGGAGCTCGGCGGGCTCTACGTCCTCGGTACCGAGCGGCACGAGTCGCGCCGTATCGACAACCAGCTGCGCGGTCGTTCCGGCCGTCAGGGCGACCCCGGCGAGTCCCGCTTCTACCTGTCCCTCGGTGACGACCTGATGCGTCTGTTCAAGGCGCAGATGGTCGAGCGCGTGATGTCGATGGCGAACGTCCCGGACGACGTGCCGATCGAGAACAAGATGGTCACGCGCGCGATCGCGTCCGCCCAGTCGCAGGTCGAGCAGCAGAACTTCGAGACCCGTAAGAACGTCCTGAAGTACGACGAGGTCCTCAACCGTCAGCGCGAGGTCATCTACGGCGAGCGGCGCCGTGTCCTTGAGGGCGAGGACCTGCAGGAGCAGGTTCACCACTTCATGGACGACACGATCGACGCCTACGTCGGCGCGGAGACCGCCGAGGGCTTCGCCGAGGAGTGGGACCTGGACCGGCTGTGGGGCGCCTTCAAGCAGCTCTACCCGGTGAGGGTCACCGTCGAGGAGCTGGAGGAGGCTGCCGGCGACCGGGCCGGGCTGACCGCGGAGTTCATCGGCGAGTCCATCAAGGACGACATCCGCGAGCAGTACGAGGGGCGTGAGACGCAGCTCGGCTCCGAGATCATGCGGGAGCTGGAGCGCCGGGTCGTGCTGTCGGTCCTCGACCGCAAGTGGCGCGAGCACCTCTACGAGATGGACTACCTCCAGGAGGGCATCGGCCTGCGCGCGATGGCGCAGAAGGACCCGCTGGTCGAGTACCAGCGTGAGGGCTTCGACATGTTCTCCGCGATGATGGACGGCATCAAGGAGGAGTCCGTCGGCTATTTGTTCAACCTGGAGGTCCAGGTCGAGCAGCAGGTCGAGGAGGTCCCGGTCGAGGACGCCAAGCCGTCGGCCGAGGGGCCGAAGGACGCGGTTCCGGCGCAGGCGGGTTCCCGTCCCGAGATCCGTGCGAAGGGGCTCGACGCCCCGCAGCGGCGGGACCTGCACTTCTCCGCGCCGACCGTGGACGGTGAGGGTGGTGTCGTCGAGGGTGACTTCGAAGACGACGAGGAGCCGGTGCGTTCGGAGGCCGACGGCCTCACGCGCGCGGAGCGGCGCAAGCAGGCCAAGGCCGGGCGTCGCCGCAAGAAGTGACGGTGCGGCCGCTGGGCCGTAGCTGAAGGGCCGGGCCACCCGCGGGTGGCCCGGCCCTTCGGCGTCAGTCGTCGTCCGGGTGCGGGCTGCGCGGACCGCCGAGCTCGACCGCCGTGCAGCGCCAGCGTCGGTCCCGGCCCAGTTCCAGGCGGAAGGCCATGGCGCGCAGCCGGTCACCGGCGCCGATGCGGGCGAAGGCCTCGATGGCGCCGGGGCGGGGGCTCTCGTAGCCGATGTCGCGGATGACGGGGCGGGAGCCTCGGATGGTGCGCAGGGGGCCGCTTTCGGCGAGCCAGGCCAGTTCGTCGTAGGCGCGGCCTGCGGTGAGGCCCAGCATGAAGTGGACGGGGCGCTGGCCGCTGAGGACCGCGAGGAGGCGGTCGGCGAAGACGTCGGTGGGGCGGAGTCGGGCGGCCGGCCGACGCGGGGCCTGAGCGGGGACGCGCGGCTCGGCGTCGGTGGCGGTGACGGCGATGGCCCCCGCGGCGCTCACGGCCCTTCCGGCGGTCGTTGCGCCGCGACCCGGGCCGGACGCCGGGCGGGTGTCCGCGGGGCGCGTACGTGCGCGACCGGCCGCCTTCGAGGGCCCTGGGCGACCACCGCCAGGTGCCGTGCGGGTCCTGCCACCGCCCGGAGTGCGGGGCGGGGCGGCGGCGGGTGCGCGGGTCGAGGCGGCGCTCGGTCCGCGGGGCGGTGTGGAGCCCGGTGGGCGGGGCGAGGTGGTGCCCGGTGCGGGTGTTGCGGTCGGGCCCGGGGTGCGGGTTGCGGCGGTGCCCAGGGGGCGGGGTGAGGCTGAGACCGGTGGGCGGGACGGGGCGGGGTCTGGAGTGCGGGGTGAGGCTGAGCCCGGTGGGCGAGGTGGGGAGGTGGTGGGGCGGTGGGTGTCGTGGGGGACGGGCGGTCGGGGGGTCGTGGGGTGTTGCGCCCTGGTCATGACCTTGTTCATGGGGGATCCCGTTCAGCCGGCCCGGGATGTACCGGGCAGTAACTTGCTGGTGGGGATCTTGTACGGGGCCGGGTGGGGCGGCGGCAAGGAAGCGGGGGCGGGCGGCGGACGGGCGGGAAGTTCACCTATCAGGGTGGTCGAGGTGGGCACAAGCCCGTGGTGGCGGGGGTGGGGCGGGTGAGTTCCGGGGCGTGAGGTGGACGCCTGCGGGGGTGTGGGCAGGGACTCGAAAGGGGACGCCCGCACGTATCCTGAAGGCCCTCCGGGGGGCGCCCGCCGCTCTCCCAGGGGTCTCAAGGCGGAACCCTCGACCACGAAAGCGGCAGCCATGCGCGTCTACGTCCCCCTGACCCTTCCCGGTCTCGCCGAGGCGTACAAGACGGGTGAGCTGGGCGTCGGGCCGCTCGTCGCGTACGCCGTCACGCCGGCGCTGCGCGAGTGGTACGTCTCCGACGACCTGGAGGAACTGGAGTACGCGGCACTGAACCGGGCCGCCCTGGCCTCTCTGCGGCTGCTCGCGGCGGATCCGGAGGCGGCCAGGCGGCGCGTCGTGGTCGCCGTCGACGTCCCCGACCGCGCGGCCGCGTCCGACCCCGACCGGGCGCTCGACCCGGCCGCGCTCGGCGAGGTGCGGGTCGACGGGGCCGTGTCGCTGGCGAAGGCGGCGGCCGTGCACGTGGACGCGGGGGACGCGGAGGCGGACGTGGCCGCGGCGGCGCAGGCGCTTCAGGCGGCGGACGGTGGTGACGACGACGCGCAGTTCGTCGTGGACGGAGCCGAGGACCACGAGCTGCTCTGGTACGCGACGCAGGAGATCCAGAACCTGGTGGGACTGGGGGACTGAACCCCTCGGTCGTGCACCGCTGTGCCCCGTCGAGCCCCGGGGTGCGCCCCGTTGAACCCCGGGTGTCGCACCTCGCATCCGTCCCGTGACGTTCCGTCCTCTTGATTGTCAGTGGCGGCGGGTACGTTTTTGGCATGGGGAAGCACGAAGCTGCGCACATTGTCTGGGACTGGAACGGAACGCTGTTCCACGACAACGAGGCGATCATCGGCGCCACGAACGCGGCGTTCGCCGAGCTGGGCATCGAGCCCATCACGATGGAGCAGTACCGGGCGCTGTACTGCGTACCGGTGCCGAAGTTCTACGAGCGGCTGATCGGGCGGCTGCCGACGGACGTCGAGTGGGAGCTCATGGACGGGACGTTCCACCGCTACTACGCCGAGCACCGGGTGGCGTGTGCGCTCACCACGGGCGCGGTGGAGCTGCTGACCGGGTGGCGGTCGTCCGGCCGGAGCCAGTCGATCCTCAGCATGTACGTGCACGACGAGCTCGTCCCGTTGGTGCGGGGGTTCGGGATCGAGCAGCACTTCATACGCGTCGACGGGCGCACCGGGCCCTCCGGGGGCAGCAAGGCGGAGCACATGGTGCGCCACCTCGGGTCCCTCACGGGGATCGAGGCGAGACGCACGGTGGTGATCGGGGACGCCGCCGACGACGCGGTCGCCGCACTTCACGTGGGGGCGCGGGCCGTGCTGTACACCGGGGGCTCGCACAACCGGGCGAGCCTGGAGCAGGTGGGCGTCCCCGTCGTGGACACGCTCGAGGAAGCGGTGGCGGAGGCCGAGCGGCTGGCGGCGTGAGGCGCCGTGTCAGCTCACCGGAGCCTTCGCCCGCAGCACCTTCAAGAACTCACGCATCCAGCCGGGGTGGTCCGGCCAGGCGCGGGACGAGACGAGGGTGCCGTCGACGACCGCCTCCGCGTCCTGGAAGGTGGCACCGGCGGTCTGCATGTCGAGTTCGAGCGCGGGGTACGCCGTGACGCGGCGCCCGCTGAGGCTGTCGATCGCGGCGGTGAGGAGGGGGCCGTGGCAGATCTGGGCGACCGGTTTGTCCGAGTCGAAGAAGGACTTGAGGATCTTGCGGAGCTCGGGATCGTTGCGGAGGTACTCGGGGGCGCGGCCCCCGGGGACGACGACGGCCACGTACTGACCGGGGTCCACCTCGGAGAAGGCGAGGTCGGCGGGCCAGGTGTAGCCGGGTTTCTCGGTGTAGGTGTCGAAGCCGGGCTCGAAGTCGTGGACGACGAACTGGAGCTTCTTGCGGGTGGGGGCTGCGATGTGGACCTCGTAGCCCTCTTCGCGGAGGCGCTGGTAGGGGTACAGGACTTCCAGGGATTCCGCCGCGTCGCCGGTGACGATGAGGATTTTCGCTGTCATGTCGGTGAACTCCCCTCAGGACCGTGGCTTCCTGGCAACGTGCCTCTCGGGGGCGACCCTGCCAAGAGGCCCGGTCACTTTCAGGGTGCCCCGGCGCGCGGGCCGGCGTCGAGTCTTTCCACCCTCTGCACGCGGACACGGCCCTCGTCCCTGTGCAGAACGTCAAACTTCCACCCCTGGATTTGTACACATACGGCTCATGACGGGCCCCCGGTGAGGAGCGATAGCCTTGGTGGCGTGATCAGCGCGATAGCTCGCGGGGGCGCGGTTGCCCCTGCCCCGCGCCCGGTGAGCACGGACCATCTCCGTGACCGGGCGGCGGTCGCTGATCGGCGCGGGCGGGACGGGGCCTCGAGAGCCTCCAGGACGCCGTACACACCCATGGAGCGGATGGCGCCGAGAGCAGCGTCACACCCTTCAAGCGGGTCGAGAATGGCTGATAACCCCCCGCTCATCTCCCCTTGCGGCATAGCGTCGAAGCAGACCGGACACCCCGCGTCGAGGCGTTGCGTCGGAAGGGCGGAGACCGTACTTCCTTCTACGTCACGCAACGGCGCGCGACAGGAGCCAGAGGACAATGCAGACCAAGCTGGACGAAGCCAAGGCCGAGTTGCTGGAGAGGGCTGCTCGGGTCGCTGAGAACAGCCCGGTCGGGGGGCACCTACCCACCGGGACGACGGGCGAGGGCACCCCGGACCGGGAGACCGTGCTCGCGTTCCTCCAGCGCTACTACCTGCACACCGCCCCGGAGGACCTGGGCGACCGCGACCCGGTCGACATCTTCGGAGCCGCTTTCTCGCACTACCGGCTGGCCGAGAACCGCCCGCAGGGCACCGCCAACGTCCGGGTCCACACCCCGACCGTCGAGGAGAACGGCTGGACGTGCAGCCACTCCGTCGTCGAGGTCGTCACCGACGACATGCCGTTCCTCGTGGACTCCGTGACGAACGAGCTGACCCGCCAGGGCCGCGGCATCCACGTCGTCATCCACCCGCAGATCGTCGTCCGCCGTGACGTCACCGGCAGGCTCATCGAGGTGCTCACCGCCCCCCGCACCGAGGACCTCCCGCACGACGCGCACACCGAGTCCTGGATCCACGTCGAGATCGACCGGGAGACCGACCGCGGCGACCTGAAGCAGATCACCGCCGACCTGCTGCGCGTCCTGTCCGACGCCCGTGAGGCCGTCGAGGACTGGGACAAGATGCGGGACGCGGCGCTGCGCATGGCCGACGAGCTGCCCACCGAGCCCGTCGCCTCCGACCTGCGCGAACTGGAGATCGAGGAGGCCCGCGAGCTGCTGCGCTGGCTGGCCGCCGACCACTTCACCTTCCTCGGCTACCGCGAGTACCAGCTGCGCGACGACGACTCCCTCGCCGCCGTGCCCGGCACCGGCCTCGGCATCCTGCGCTCCGACCCGCACCACTCCGGCGAGGAGAGCCACCCGGTCAGCCCGTCCTTCGAGCGGCTGCCGGCCGACGCCCGCGCCAAGGCCCGCGAGCACAAGCTGCTCGTGCTGACCAAGGCGAACAGCCGGTCCACCGTGCACCGGCCGTCGTACCTGGACTACATCGGCGTCAAGAAGTTCGACGCGGACGGCAACGTCGTCGGTGAGCGTCGCTTCCTCGGCCTGTTCTCCTCCGCCGCCTACACCGAGTCCGTCCGCCGGGTCCCGGTGATCCGGCGCAAGGTCGACGAGGTCCTGGAGCGCGCCGGCTTCTCGCCCCACAGCCACGACGGACGCGACCTGCTCCAGATCCTGGAGACGTACCCGCGCGACGAGCTGTTCCAGACCCCGGTCGACGAACTGCAGTCCATCGTCACCTCGGTGCTCTACCTCCAGGAGCGCCGGCGCCTGCGGCTCTACCTCCGCCAGGACGAGTACGGGCGCTACTACTCCGCCCTCGTGTACCTCCCCCGCGACCGCTACACCACCGGCGTCCGGCTGCGGATCATCGACATCCTGAAGGAGGAGCTCGGCGGCATCAGTGTCGACTTCACCGCCTGGAACACCGAGTCGATCCTCTCCCGGCTGCACTTCGTCGTCCGCGTCCCGCAGGGCACCGAGCTGCCGGAGCTCAGCGACTCCGACAAGGAGCGCATCG
Organism: Streptomyces sp. NPDC002888; assembly: GCF_042888465.1. Classification (NCBI taxonomy): domain Bacteria; kingdom Bacillati; phylum Actinomycetota; class Actinomycetes; order Kitasatosporales; family Streptomycetaceae; genus Streptomyces; species Streptomyces sp. NPDC002888. Next base: position 25,370 of record NZ_JBIAPU010000013.1, read on the forward strand.
AGGCACGGCTCGTCGAGGCCGCCCGCTCCTGGACCGATGGGTTCTCGGACGCGCTGAACGCCGAACTCGGCGAGGAGCGCGCCGCCGAGCTGCTGCGCAGCTACAGCAACGCCTTCCCCGAGGGCTACAAGGCGGACCACTCCCCGCGTGCGGCCGTCGCCGACCTGTGCAACCTGGAACGGCTCAGCGAGGAGGAGGGCAACGACTTCGCCCTCAGCCTGTACGAACCGGTCGGCGCCGGGCCCGACGAACGCCGCTTCAAGATCTACCGCAGAGGCGAATCGGTCTCCCTCTCCGCCGTGCTGCCGGTCCTCAGCCGGCTCGGCGTCGAGGTGGTGGACGAGCGGCCGTACGAGCTGCGCTGCTCGGACCGGAGCGTCGCCTGGATCTACGACTTCGGCCTGCGCATCCCCAGGGCGCTGGCCGGCGGAAACGGCGACTACCTCGGTGACGACGGCCGTGAGCGGTTCCAGGAGGCCTTCGCCGCCACCTGGACCGGCAAGGCGGAGAACGACGGCTTCAACGCCCTCGTGCTGGGCGCCGGGCTGACCTGGCGGCAGGCGATGGTCCTGCGGGCGTACGCGAAGTACCTGCGGCAGGCCGGTTCGACGTTCAGCCAGGACTACATGGAGGACACCCTCCGCACCAACGTCCACACCACCCGCCTCCTGGTCTCCCTCTTCGAGGCGCGGATGTCCCCGGAGCGCCAGCGCGCCGGGATGGAGATCGTCGACGCGCTCCTGGAGGAGCTGGACGCCGCCCTCGACCAGGTGGCGAGCCTCGACGAGGACAGGATCCTGCGGTCCTTCCTCACCGTCATCAAGGCGACGCTGCGCACGAACTTCTTCCAGGAGGCGGCGCGCGGCAAGCCGCACGCGTACGTCTCGATGAAGTTCGACCCGCAGGCCATCCCGGACCTGCCGGCCCCGCGCCCGGCGTTTGAGATCTGGGTGTACTCGCCGCGTGTCGAGGGCGTGCACCTCAGGTTCGGGAAGGTCGCGCGCGGTGGTCTGCGCTGGTCCGACCGGCGTGAGGACTTCCGGACCGAGATCCTCGGCCTGGTGAAGGCGCAGATGGTGAAGAACACCGTCATCGTGCCCGTCGGCGCCAAGGGCGGCTTCGTCGCCAAGCAGCTGCCGGACCCGAGCGCCGACCGGGACGCCTGGCTGGCCGAGGGCATCGCCAGCTACAAGATGTTCATCTCGGCACTGCTCGACATCACCGACAACATGGTGGCCGGCGAGGTCGTCCCGCCGGCGGACGTCGTCCGGCACGACGAGGACGACACCTACCTGGTGGTCGCGGCAGACAAGGGCACGGCGACGTTCTCGGACATCGCCAACGAGGTCGCCGAGTCGTACAACTTCTGGCTCGGGGACGCCTTCGCCTCCGGCGGCTCGGCCGGTTACGACCACAAGGGCATGGGCATCACCGCCCGCGGCGCCTGGGAGTCCGTCAAGCGGCACTTCCAGGAGCTGGGGGTGAACACGCAGGCCGAGGACTTCACGGTGGTCGGCATCGGCGACATGTCCGGTGACGTGTTCGGCAACGGCATGCTGCTCTCCGAGCACATCCGCCTGGTCGCCGCCTTCGACCACCGGCACATCTTCATCGACCCGCACCCGGTCGCGGCCACCTCCTACGCCGAGCGCCGCCGCCTGTTCGACCTGCCCCGCTCCAGCTGGGCCGACTACAACACCGAGCTGCTGTCGCCCGGTGGCGGAGTGTTCCCCCGTACGGCGAAGTCGATCCCCGTCAACGCGCACATCCGCGAGGTCCTCGGCATCGAGGAGCGCGTCGCCAAGATGACGCCGGCCGACCTGATGAAGGCCATCCTCAAGGCGCCGGTGGACCTGCTGTGGAACGGCGGCATCGGTACGTACGTCAAGGCGTCCGGTGAGACGCACGCCGACGTCGGCGACAAGGCCAACGACCCGATCCGCGTCGACGGCGGGGACCTGCGGGTCAAGGTCGTCGGCGAGGGCGGCAACCTGGGGCTCACCCAGCTCGGCCGGATCGAGTTCGCGCTGCGCGGCGGCCGCATGAACACGGACGCCATCGACAACAGCGCGGGCGTGGACACCTCCGACCACGAGGTGAACATCAAGATCCTGCTCAACGGCCTGGTCACGGACGGCGACATGACCGTCAAGCAGCGCAACAAGCTGCTCGCCGAGATGACCGACGAGGTCGGCAGCCTGGTCCTGCGCAACAATTACGCGCAGAACACGGCGATCGCCAACGCGCTGGCCCAGTCCAAGGACATGCTCCACGCCCAGCAGCGCTTCATCCGCCACCTGGTGCGCGAGGGCCACCTCGACCGGGCCCTGGAGTTCCTGCCCACCGACCGTCAGATCCGCGAGCGCCTGGGCCAGGGCCAGGGCCTGACCGGTCCGGAGACGGCCGTCCTGCTGGCGTACACGAAGATCACGGTCGCCGAGGAGCTGCTGCACACCTCGCTGCCGGACGACCCCTACCTGCGCGGTCTGCTGCACTGCTACTTCCCGACGGCGCTGCGCGAGCAGTTCGCCGAGCGTGTCGACGGCCACCCGCTGCGCCGTGAGATCACCACGACCGTCCTGGTCAACGACACGGTCAACACGGGTGGTACGACGTATCTGCACCGGCTGCGCGAGGAGACCGGCGCCTCCCTGGAGGAGATCGTCCGGGCGCAGACGGCGGCCCGTGCGATCTTCCGCTCCGCCGAGGTGTGGGACGGGGTCGAGGCGCTCGACAACAAGGTCGACGCCGACGTCCAGACCCGCATCCGTCTGCACTCGCGCCGACTGGTGGAGCGCGGCACGCGCTGGCTGCTCAACAACCGGCCGCAGCCGCTCCAGCTCGCCGAGACCGTCGACTTCTTCGCCGAGCGCGTCGAGCAGGTGTGGTCGCAGCTGCCGAAGCTGATGCGCGGCGCGGACCTGGAGTGGTGGCAGAAGATCTACGACGAGCTGACGGGCGCCGGCGTGCCGGACGAGGTGGCCACCCGCGTGGCAGGGTTCTCCTCCGCCTTCCCGGCGCTCGACATCGTCTCGGTGGCCGACCGCATGGGCCGGGAGCCGCTGGACGTCGCCGAGGTCTACTACGACCTCGCCGACCGGCTGCACATCACCCAGCTCATGGACCGCATCATCGAGCTGCCCCGCGCCGACCGCTGGCAGTCCATGGCCCGCGCCTCGATCCGCGAGGACCTGTACGCCGCCCACGCGGCGCTGACGGCGGAGGTCCTGGCCGTCGGCAACGGCACCTCCACTCCCGAGCAGCGCTTCAAGGCGTGGCAGGAGAAGAACGCGGCGCTCCTGGGCCGGGCGCGGACGACTCTGGACGAGATCCAGAGCTCGGACTCGTTCGACCTGGCCAACCTGTCGGTGGCGATGCGGACGATGCGGACGTTGCTGCGGTCGCATTCGTAGGCGATACGACGGTGAGGGCGCCCCGGGCCGGAAGGCTCGGGGCGCCTGTCTTTGCGCTGCCCGCCCACGGTGAGGCATTTCCGGCCTAATTAGGCATTTCCGATAAAGTGATCGCGTGACTCCGAGCGGGATGCGCGTCATGGCCCCCAGGGCGGCCGCCGCCCTCGTTCTCGTTCTGCTGCTCCGGGTCGTCGTCAGGCTTCCTTGGGCCGGTGACCTCGGCATGCACGCGGCGACCGTCGAACGACTGCGGCACAGCATCACCGACCCCGGCAACCCGCTGGTCGACGCGGACACGCCGAGCCCGTACTACTCGCCGTGGACGCTGCTGCTCGGCTGCCTCGCGCGCGCGACGGGCCTCTCGGCGTTCGTGGTGCTGAGGGTGGGGGCGCTCGTCGGTCTGGGGCTGCTGGTGACGGGCGTGTGGCGGTACGTCCGGACACTGAGCGAACACCGTGCGGCGCCCGCGCTCGCGCTGCTGTGCGTGCTGTTCCTGTGGGGCACCGAGCTGTTCAACTGGAGCGGTTTTCTCGGACTGAACTCGCTGGCGCTGACGGTGTCGTACCCGAGTGTGCTGGCGCTGGGGCTCGCCTTCCACTTCTGGGCGTGGCTGGGTGGGGCGGTGCGGCGCGCGGACGAGGGGTGGGGGGTGTGGTGCGGGCTGGGGGCGCTGTGGGCGGTGATCCTGCTGTGTCACCAGTTCTCCGGGGTCGTCGCCTCCGTGGGGGCCCTTGCCACGGTGGTCGCGGCGCGGCCCGGGCGGGTGGTGTGGGCGCGGTTGGCGGTGGGGCTGCTGGTCGGGGTGGTGGTGCTGTGGGTGTGGCCGTACTACGACTTCTTCGCGTTGTTCGGGGCGGCGGGGGTCGGGCTGGAGGCGCTGCACCGGGTGCTGTATCAGGACCTGCTCGGGAGGTTCGGGCTGGTGTGGGTGGGGGTGGTGGCGCTGGGGGTGCGGTGGTGGCGGGAGCGGTGGGATCCGTTGGTGCTGTTCTTCGGGTTGGGTGTGGTGGTGGTCGGGGCGGGGTGGGTGAGCGGGCACTACGCGTGGGGGCGGGCGCTGCCGGCCGTGCTGATTCCGGCGCAGGTCGCCGCGGCGCTGGAGGTGGTGGGGGCGGGGCCGCGGGCGGTGCGGGCGGGGTGGGCGTGTGTGCTGGCCGGGGCGTTGGTGGTGGGGGCGTGGACACAGGTGGGGACGCTTGGTTACGTGGCGGGGCGGGGGTGGTTGCCGGGGGTGGTGGCGGCGAAGTACCGGGAGCCGTGGGCGGGGTATCACTGGATCACGCCGTGGGTGCGGTACGGGGACGTGGTGATGGCGCGGGCCGGGCGGGTGGCTCGGCAGATTCCGGCGTACGGGGCGTACACCGTGGCGCCCGGGTATCCCGACTTCTTCCTGCCGGACGAGGGGCGGCGGGCGGCTGCGGTGCGGCGGTATTTCGCCGTGGGGGTGTCGGTGGGGGAGAGGGCTGAGATCGTGCGGGTTTATGGAGTGCGGTGGGTGGTCGACCGGGGGGTGGGCAACGGGGGTCCGGGACTGCGGGTGGTGGCTCGGGGGCCGGATGGGCAGGTGCTGTACGCGGTCGTGCGGTGAGGTGTTTTCGTCCCCGCCGCCCCTACCCGTCCCATCCCGGGGGCTGCCGCCCCCGGACCCCCGCTTCGGCCTCAACGGCCTCGTCCTCAAACGCCGGACGGGCTGGGATACGCCGACCAGCGTCGACAGGGGCCGTCATCTCAACACGCTCGACACCAGCCGCACCGCACGCCTCACCCTCGGGCGGGCTGCTCTGCGCACCAGGGGGCGGATCAGGGCCGTCATGCCCATCGGTTGCCATTGGATCTGCAGGCGGCCGGGGCCTCGGGGTTCGGGTTCGATGGTGAGGCGGTGGTGGTCGACGCGGGTGGTGAACGGGGGGAAGGTCAGGGGGGCCAGGAGGAGGGCCGTGTGGGTGAGGCCCTGGTGGTGGATGCGCAGGACGGGGTGGCGGGTGCCCTGGAAGCCGTGCAGGGGGAGGGGGGCCGCCGCCAGGTCGAGGTGGACGTGCCCCTCGAAGAGGCCGGGGCGGACCGGCGAGAGGCAGAAGGGGACGGTGAGGCGGCGCCGGCCGGGGGAGAGGAGCAGGGAGGCCCGCTGCGGGCCCACGGGGAGGCGCATGGCGGGGTCGAAGGTGCGGATGGTCAGGTCGACCGAGGCGCCCGGGCCGCGGGTGACCTCGGTGATCTCGTGGCGGAAGCGGGCCCGTGGGAAGGGGCAGGTGTCCAGGGCCAGGTCGGAGAGGTCGAGCTCCCGGCGGGACCAGTCGGAGTCGGGGACTCTGCCGCCCCAGTACACGCGGCCTTCCGTATCCGTCGTCACCTCTCTCGGCGCCGCGCCGTGGGCGACACCGCGGGCCGCCAGCCGGGCCTCGGACAGGCGGCGGTCGCGGACCAGTTGGAGGATCACCCGTTCCGCGCGCGGCAGCCGGGCGTAGGCGCCCGGAGCGAGCGTCTCCAGGTACGGGGTCACGATCTCGGCGAACGCGGCCAGCCACTCCTCGTCCCGGTGCGGCAGGTCCCCCGCGTACATGCGGAAGTCGTGCTTGAGGAACTTGTAGTCCTTGTCCTCGCGCAGGGATTCGTGCCCGCTCTCGGCGAGGAAGGCGTCGATGAGTCCTTGGACGTGGACGCGGTCACGGGCGTTGGTCAGCTTGTGGCGCGAGTTGGAGATGGAGGCCGCGTCGGAGGCCGCGTACGGCGCGGTGTACCAGCGGTACACCGGCTCGGGGACGATCGTGAACGACTTCGCCAGGCAGTACGCCCGTGCCGTGAACAGCTGGTCCTCGTAGTGGATGTCCTCGGGGAAGCGCAGGTCGTGACGGTCGAGGAAGGCGCGCGCGTACATCTTGCTCGTCGCCAGGTGCTCGAAGAACAGGCGGGGGTCGGCCTCGATGCCGTCCAGGGTGCGGCGCTCGGCGACGAGGTGTGGCATCCACGTCGAGCGGTTGCCGGTGTCCTCGCGCACGTGTTGCACCGCGCCCATCGCGAAGTCGATCTCCCGCTCGCGGTGGGCGGCCAGCAGCAGCTCGACCGCGTTGTCGGTGAGTTCGTCGTCGCTGTCGAGGAACATCAGGTAGGGCGCCCGGGCGGACTCCAGCGCGCGGTTGCGCGGCGCGCCGCAGCCGCCGCTGTTGCGCGGCAGGCGGAGGTGGCGGATACGCGGGTCCTGGGTGGCCAACCGCCGTGCCGCCAGCGGGGTCTCGTCGGTGGAGTGGTCGTCGCTGATGACGATCTCGATGTTGCGGTGCGTCTGGCGGCGCACGGAGGCGACGGCCCTCGGGAGGCGCTCGGCGTCGTTGTAGACGATGACCGTCACCGTCACGTCGGGAGTCACGTCGGGACTCGTGACGGCAGGAGTGACTGAAGGAGTGCCGGAAGGCGTGCCGGGAGTGCTCATGCGCCGCTCGCCTCCTGCGGGCTGGGCGCCGGGGTGCGCTCGTCGAGCGGGATCACCGGCGGCAGCGACTCCTCGGGCGCGCCGAGGAAGACCCGGCGTACGACCCGTTCGGCGGCGCGTCCGTCGTCGTACTCGCAAAAGCGTCGCCGGAACGCCGCCCGCGCCTTGCCCGCGCTCTCGTCCCGCCAGGCGCCGGAGGTGAGGATCTCCGTCAGCTCCTCCTGGGTGCGCGCCACCTGGCCCGGCGGCTCGGCCGGCAGGTCGAAGTAGACGCCGCGGGTGGTTTCGTACGTCTCCCAGTCGTCGGCGTAGACGACGATCGGGCGGTCGAGGTTGGCGTAGTCGAACATGATGGACGAGTAGTCCGTGATCAGCGCGTCGGCGGCGAGGGCGAGCTCCTCGACCGGGGTGTACGACGACACGTCGACGACCCGGCCGGTGCGGCGCAGGCCGGCCAGGGGGGAGGCGGAGCCGCCGTAGAAGTAGTGGCCGCGCACGAGGAGGACCGTGTCCTCGCCCAGGCGGTCGGCGAGTTCGGCGAGGTCGAGGCGCGGGGTCCAGCCGGCCTCGTAGTCGCGGTGGGTGGGCGCGTAGAGGAGGGCCCGGCGGCCCGGCGGGATGCCCAGGCGGGCGCGGACCGCTAGGACGTCGGCGGCGGTCGCGGTGTAGTAGACGTCGTTGCGCGGATAGCCGTGGTCGAGGGAGACGAACCGGGACGGGTACGCGCGCTCCCACATGCGGGTGGAGTGGCTGTTGGCGGAGACGCTGTAGTCCCACTTGTCGATGCGCGCCAGCAGGGCGTCGAAGTCCAGGCCCTGGGCGGCGGCAGGGAAGTGCATCTGGTCCAGGCCCATGCGCTTGAGCGGGGTGCCGTGGTGGGTCTGGAGGTGGACCGCGTCCGGGCGTTTCACCACGGCGTTGGCGAAGTTGACGTTGTTGACCAGGTACTTCGCGGTCGCCAGGGCCTCCCAGTAGCGGCGGGTACCGGGGATCACGTGGTCCGTGCCGGGCGGCAGGAGCGCCGCGTTCTGCGATGTCACCACCCACACCGGGTGGATCCACGGGGCGAGTTCGGTGAGCTTGTCGGCGATCGCGGCCGGGTTGCAGGCGACTCCGCGGTTCCAGTAGGCCGCGAAGACGGCCAGGTGCGGGTTGACCGGGCGGTCGAGCGCCTTGCGGTACTGGTGGGCCCGGATCTTCGCGCCGGCCTGCCGTTTCCGGGTCCGTACGGCGGCCCGGGCGGCGCGGCGGGTGCGGTTGGCGGCCTGGAAGGCCCGGTACTTGGTGTAGGCGCCCTCTTCGAGCAGCGAGCGGCGTACGCCCTCCAGGCCGGCCGGGCGGCGGTGGTTCGCCGGGCGGTGGCGCAGGGCCGCCACGGACGACCGGCGGAAGAACTCCCGCGCCACCGGGTCGGGCAGCGGCGTGCGGGCGAAGGTGCGCAGGCAGTCCTGGACCATGACGTCGTAGAGGGCGGCGTGGGCGGCGGGGCGCTCCCTGGTCAGGGGGAGGAGGGTCTCGTAGCGGTCGACGAGGGCGTAGTGGTCCTCGGGGGCGGTCGGCGGGAGGCTCTCGGGGCGCAGTCGGCGGTGCTCGTACGCGACCTGGTCGAGGCAGCCGATCCGGTCGGCGCGCAGGAGGACGGAGTAGGCGGCGAACGCCTCGTCGTCCGTGGTGAGTTCCTCCTGGTGCGCCCGCCAGAACTCGGCGCGTACGGCCCGGTTGCCGAGGAGCGGGGGCAGGCGCAGCAGGTGCGGGGCGTCGTCGAGGGTGAGGTCGGTGCGACCCGCGCGGGCGAGGAGGCGGCCGCCCGGGGAGGGCGCGGCGGTGGTCTCCCAGGTGGAGCGGACGTGGTCGAAGAGCAGGACGTCCACGGTGTCCGGCAGTTCCGCGGCGCGTTCGGCGACGGCGTGCGGGGCGCCCGCGGGCAGTCCGTCCTTGGCGTGGACGAAGTGCAGCCAGCGGCCGGTCGCGCGCGCCGCCCCGGCCGCCCGGGCCTCGGCCGCGGTCGTGCCGTCCGGCAGGGGCAGCGCCAGCATCTCGGGGGTGTGGCGCTGCGCGGTCTCCCGGGCCCAGTCGCCGACCGCGGCCACGATCACCTCGACGCCCGGGAGGGGCTGGGCGGCCAGGGCGTCGAGCAGGCCGGTCAGGTGCCCCTGGGTGTTGGGTCCGTGGACGATGACGCTGAGCTCGGGCATCGCGGGGGACTCCTTCGCCTCGTGGCCGCCGGAACATCCATGGGGGTGCGGACTTTCGGGCGCACCCTTTTGGTCATGGTGGCATCAAGGGGGAGAAAGGGATAAATATGGTTGGGCCGGTCGGGCAGGGAGGCGGGGCGGTGTGCCGGTGAGAGGGTGCGGCGGTGGGGTGTCGGCTACGCCGCCTTCGGTGTCCGGTTCGGCGCCTTGTCCGTGGCGCCCGTGAACGCCTCGTACTCCCGCAGGACGTCCTCCGTCGGCCCGTCCATGCGCAGCTCGCCGCGCTCCAGCCACAGGACGCGGTCGCAGGTGTCGCGGATCGACTTGTTGTTGTGGCTGACGAGGAACACCGTGCCGGCGTGCTTGCGCAGCTCGCGGATGCGTTCCTCCGAGCGCTTCTGGAAGGAGCGGTCGCCGGTGGCCAGGGCCTCGTCGATGAGGAGGACGTCGTGGTCCTTGGCGGCGGCGATGGAGAAGCGCAGGCGGGCGGCCATGCCGGAGGAGTACGTCCGCATCGGCAGCGTGATGAAGTCGCCCTTCTCGTTGATGCCGGAGAAGTCGACGATCTGCTGATAGCGGTCCTTGACCTGCTCGCGGGACATGCCCATCGCCAGTCCGCCCAGGTGGACGTTGCGTTCGCCGGTCAGGTCGTTCATCAGGGCGGCGTTCACGCCGAGGAGGGAGGGCTGGCCGTCGGTGTAGATCCGGCCGTTCTCCACCGGGAGCAGCCCGGCGACCGCCTTCAGCAGGGTCGACTTGCCGGAGCCGTTGGTGCCGATCAGGCCGATCGCCTCGCCCGTGTAGGCGACGAAGGAGACCTTCTTGACGGCGTGCACCTTGCGGACGCCCGCCGCCTTCTCGGCCTGCTTGCGGCGCAGCATGCGGTTGAGGGCGGCGGTCGCGGAGCCGCGGCCGGCGCCGGTGCCGTTGACCCGGTAGACGATGTCGACGTCGTCCACGACGACGGTGGGAACGTTGCCCCTTGTGTTGCTGCTTGCGTACTCAGCCACGGCCGTACGTCTCCTCAGCCTTCCAGAAGTAGATGAAGCCGCCGACGCCGGCGAGCAGCGCCCAGCCGGCCGCGATCGCCCACACGTGGGGCGGCAGCTGGCTCGAGTGGAAGCTGTCGATCAGCGAGAAGCGCATCAGGTCGATGTAGACGGCGGCCGGGTTGGCCTGCAGTACGGGGCCCACCCAGGACGGCAGGTTCTTGTGCTGGCCGGCCATGTGGTCGATGCTGAACATCACGCCCGAGACGTACATCCAGGTGCGCAGCACGAACGGCATCAGCTGGGCGATGTCAGGCGTCTTCGCACCCATCCGGGCCATGATCATCGCGATGCCCGCGTTGAAGGTGAACTGCAGGACCAGCGCCGGGATCGCCAGCGCCCAGGACGCGGTCACCGGCACGCCGAAGCAGAGAAGGATCACGAGCAGGGCGGCCATCGAGAACAGCAGCTGCTGGAGCTGCTGCAGCGCGAACGAGATCGGCAGCGCCGCCCGCGGGAAGTGGAGGGCCCGTACGAGGCCCAGGTTGCCGGAGATCGCCCGGGTGCCCGCCATGATCGAGCTCTGCGTGAACGTCCAGATGAACACGCCCGTCACCAGGAACGGGATGTAGTCCTGCACGCCCCGCTTGGTGTTCATCAGCACACCGAAGATGAAGTAGTAGACCGCCGCGTTGAGCAGCGGGGTCATCACCTGCCAGACCTGGCCCAGCTTCGCCTGGCTGTACTGGGCGGTGAGCTTGGCGGTGGAGAACGCGGTGATGAAGTGGCGGCGCGCCCACAGCTGGCGGATGTACTCGGGCAGCGAGGGGCGGGCGCCGCTGACCGAGAGGCCGTGACGTGCGGCGAGGGCCGCGAGGCCGGCTTCGGACGGGGCGGGGGCCGTCGGGGGCGGTGTGTCGAGGACCTGGCTCACATCCGCTGCTTTCGTTCGGGAGGAGGGGGGTTGCGACGTTTTCTTACCTGACTCTTGACGTCTTCTTACGTCGGAACGCAACCGTATCGTCGCAACGTGAGCGTAGGTCGAAGTGGCGTCGGAACGCAACCGTTTCGTCGCGACGGGGCCGGCGTCGGGACGCGACCGTTTCGTCGAGACGCACACCGGCGCCGGGACGAAACGGCCTCGTCGTCACGTTCCGCGTAGGGACGGGACCGTATCGTCGCTACGCCCTATGCTGGTCCGTATGACGACGAACGCCGGTCAGCCCGAGACGCGTCCGCGCCGCCGCAGCCCCGCCGGGGCGGCCGTACTCCGTGAGGATGTGACGGAAGCCATCCGCGCGGCCGTCTTCGAGGAGCTCGCGGCCGTCGGTTATGCGCGGATGTCGATAGAGGGGATCGCGCGCCGCGCGGGAGTCGGCAAGACGGCGGTGTACCGCCGCTGGCGTTCCAAGCTGCACCTGGTGCTCGACGTGGTATCCGCGATCGCGGTGATGGGCCTGCCCGCGCCGGACACGGGCTCCCTGGAGGGCGATCTGCGGCTGTTGTACGAGGTGACCTCGCGCGCCCTGCGCCACCCCGTGGCCTCGCAGATCCTCCCGGACCTCCAGGCCGAGGCGGCCCGCAACCCGGAGATCGCCGAGGCCCTGCAGAAGGCGCTGGAGCAGGGGCAGGACGGGGTCGCCAGCTCGATCGTGAGGGCGGCGGAGCAGCGCGGCGAGCTGCGCGTCGGCGTCGACGACGAGCTGGCCCTCGACATCATCTCGGGCCCCCTGTACTGGCGCTCCGTGGTGGTGCGCAGCCCGAAGCTGCCCAAGGGGTATCTGGACGCCCTGGCCCGGGCCACCGCCGAGGCGCTCAAGGCGCTGTGAGTAAGCTGCGCGCACCGACCGCCGGTTGATCGAGGTGGCGTCGCCGTGCGGGCGGTGACCGGAGCGGAGGCGGAACCGCCGTGAGAGTCGTGATCGCCGAGGACAACGCCCTGCTGCGCGAGGGCCTCGTTCTCCTGCTGACGTCGGCCGGGCACCAGGTCGTGGCCGCCGTCGTCAACGGCCCCGAGATCCTGCCCGCGCTCCTTGAGCACCGCCCCGAAGCCGCCGTGCTCGACGTACGGATGCCGCCCCACTTCCGCGACGAGGGACTGCGTGCCGCCCTCGCCGCGCGCAAGGAGATCCCCGGGCTGCCGGTACTGGTCCTGTCCCAGTACGTCGAGGAGTCGTACGCCGCCGAACTGCTCGCCGGCGGCGCGAGCGGCCTCGGCTACCTGCTGAAGGACCGTGTCGGCCGGGTGGACGAGTTCCTCGACGCGCTGGAACGGATCGCGGCCGGCGGCACCGCGCTCGACCCCGAGGTCGTCACCGAGCTGATGACCCGGCGCCGCGATTCCCCGCTCGACTCGCTGACCCCGCGCGAGCGCGAGGTGCTGGCGCTCATGGCCGAGGGCCACGACAACGCGACCATCGCCAAGACCCTCGTCGTGACGGAACGCGCGGTCCACAAGCACATCGGCAACGTCTTCTTGAAGCTGGGGCTTCCGCAGAGCGACAGTGGGCATCGCCGCGTGCTGGCCGTGCTGACGTACCTGAACAACGTCTGAGGAATGCTTTTCTGTATATCCAAGTCAAATGCACTGCGGTGCAGCTGATGCCCGTCGTATGTGGGGCAGCAACTGCACCGCAGTGCATGGCGCGCCAGGAGCTTGCCATGGCGCACTGTCTATGAGTGCAGGGTCAGCACTTGTAGATTCCGATGAAGAAACCGGAGGCACCCTGCTGGAACTTGATGTGGCTCTTCTTCCCGGCAGGTATCGAGAAGCACTCGTGCGACACGGAGCCGTTGTGGTCCTCGATCCGGGCCGCGGCGCGCACGGTGTAATTGCAGTGGTTGTTGTAGTAGACGGTCGTGGTGACGGTCCCGGGGGTGTAGGAGAAGTTCACTCTGTTGGAGCTGTTGTCGCATCCCCACGAGTTCTTCGCCGCCGGACCGTCGAACGCCTGGGCGCTCCCGGCGAAAACGGGGACCGAGAGAGCGAGGCTCAGGGCGACGATACCGGCCCTGGAGAATACTTTCCTCAACTTTTTACCATTCCTGTGGGGGGGGGCTTTCTCTTACATCCGAGATGTTTTCATCATGAGCATGGCGAAGCAATGATGTTGAGCTAGATTTGAGCTTGTTGATCTTGGCGGAATTTTCAATTCCGCTTAACCTCGGCATTTGTTCGAAGGATCGGACGCCGGTGGACCGGGAGCTGTGTCTGCCTCTGGTGGTTTCTGAATGCGGCCGTGATGTCGGCGAGGAATGCGGAATCCACCTGACAGAATTCAGCAGCCCTCATCCGGAGTGGCGCGCAGCGCCAGGAGTTCAGGTCAGGGGCGGGCGCCCGGCTTGTCCACGACGCCCCAGGCCGCGCGGGCGCTGACCATCGTGTAGTCGGGCATACGGGACGGGGTCGGCATGCCCTTGGGGATCTCGACCGGGGCGGCCCGTGTGATCTCTCCCAGGTACGCGTACGTCCTGGGGTCGAAGAAGATCTCCTGCTTGCCCTGATGGCCCGAGGGCGTGGGCTTGGCGTGGTTCACGGTCACGGCGATGGCCGCGCGCCCGAGGGGGTCCTTCACGCCCGTCTCCACGCGCGTGCCGGGAATCTTGGCCATCGCCCGGAACAGGCCGGCTTGCGCGTTCGGCGGGATGCTCGTTCATCGGGATTCCTCCGTGGATACCCCCGCCTTCAGGCGGGGGAGGGAACGGACTCCTGCGGAGCAGGGCAGGGAGAGTCGATTCGCCCTCCGGGCGGATCGGCATCCATCACCACCTGTCAGTACGTGGTCACACATTGTTGTGCTAGCTTGTGAGCTGTGGCCACTCACGTGAAGCGGGCCTTCAAGTACCGCTTCTATCCGACCGACGCGCAGGCAGCCGAGCTGTCGCGCACCTTCGGATGCGTGCGCAAGGTCTACAACATGGCACTCGCGGCCCGCACCGAGGCGTGGGCTCGGCAGGAACGGGTCAACTACAACCAGACCTCGGCCCTGCTGACCGCGTGGAAGAAGACCGAGGAACTGGCCTACCTGGGCGAGGTCTCCTCCGTCCCGCTGCAGCAGGCACTGCGGCACCTGCAGACCGCCTTCGCGAACTTCTTCGCCAAACGCGCCAAGTACCCGCGCTTCAAGGCGAAGAAGACGTCCCGCGCGAGCGCGGAGTACACCTCCTCCGCCTTCCGGTTCCGTGACGGTCGTCTGACGCTGGCGAAGATGGCCGACCCGCTCGATATCGTCTGGTCGCGTCCGCTGCCTGACGGGGCGACGCCGAGCACGGTGACCGTGAGCCGGGACAGTGCCGGACGCTGGTTCGTCTCCCTGTTGTGCGAGGACCCGCGGGTGATGCCGCTCGCGGCCACCGATACGGCGGTCGGTATCGACGTCGGCCTGGACCACCTGCTGACCCTCTCCACCGGGGAGAAGATCGCCAACCCCCGGCACGAGCGCCGTGACCGCGAGCGCCTGGCGAAGGCTCAGCGGGAGCTGTCCCGCAAGGCCAGGGGAGACGGCGCCAACCGGCGCAAGGCCCGCCAGAAGGTCGCGAAGATCCACGCGCGGATCGCTGATCGCAGGCGGGATGTGCTGCACAAGCTGACCACTCGACTCGTGCGTGAGAACCAAACGCTCGTGATCGAGGACCTGACCGTACGCACCATGGTCAAGAACCGGAGCCTGGCTCGTGCCATCAGCGATGCCGCGTGGGCCGAGTTCCGGAGCATGCTGGAGTACAAGTCTGGCTGGTACGGGCGGGAAGTGATCGCGGTGGACCGCTTCTTCCCCTCGTCCAAGCTGTGTTCCACCTGCGGCACCCTCCAGCCGGTGATGCCGCTGAGCGTCCGTACCTGGACGTGCGTCAGCTGTGGCACGGTCCATGACCGGGACGGGAACGCGGCGAAGAACCTTCTGGCCGCCGGGCTGGCGGTGTCTGTCTGTGGAGCTGGTGTAAGACCTCAACGGAGAACTCCGGACGGGCAGTCGGCGATGAAGCAGAAAACCCCACGGCGCGAGCCGTAGGAATCCCCCTCGTTCACGAGGGGGAGGAAGTCAAGCGAGGTCACCTCCGGGGCGCGCGCGGTGGGCGGCGGGGCGTTTGAGGGCGAGGCCACGGTTGAGCCGGGAGCGGACGGTGCCGACGGGGATGTCCAGCGCCTCGGCGATCTCCTGGTAGGTGAAGTCGGCCCAGGCGAACAACAGCAGGGCGTGCCGGTCGCCTTCGGCGAGCCTGGCCAGGGCCTTGGCCAGGGTCCGGGAGGCGGCCTGCGCGGCGATACGGTCGTCGGCGGACTCGGTCCAGGACTCGGCCACCGGGTCGTGGCCGGTGCGGGCGAGCAGCTTCGGCTCTACGCCCGTGCCGCCCCCGGATGCAGGCGTACCCAGCCCTCCCAGGCCGAGGTGATCATGTCCTGGATGTCGTGCTTGGCCTTCCAGCCGAGTTCGGTGGTGATGCGGTCGGCGGAGGCGACGACGCGGGCCGGGTCGCCGGGGCGGCGTGGGGTGGCTGTGGGCGGGCGGTCGTAGCCGGTGACCGCGTTGACGAGGTCGATCATCTCGCGGACCGAGACGCCCTCGCCGCGGCCGATGTTCAGGGTGAGGGCGCGGCCGGGGGAGGCCTGGAGTGCGCGGGCGGCGGCCACGTGGGCCTCCGCCAGGTCCACGACGTGGATGTAGTCGCGGACGCAGGTGCCGTCGGGGGTCGGGTAGTCGTCGCCGAAGATGCGCGGGGACGCGTTCTGCGTCAGCCTCTCGAAGATCATCGGGATGAGGTTGAAGACGCCCACATCCGCCAGCTCCGGGGCCGCCGCGCCTGCCACGTTGAAGTAGCGCAGGCAGGCCGTGGACAGGCCGGTGGCCCGCCCGGTCGCCCGTACCAGCCACTCACCGGCCAGCTTCGTCTCGCCGTACGGCGACATCGGCACGCACGGCGTCTCCTCCGTCACCGACTCGACGTCCGGCATGCCGTACACCGCCGCCGAGGAGGAGAAGACGAAGGACGGTACGCCGGCCGCCGTCACCGCCTCCAGGAGGACGCGCAGGCCCTCGACGTTCTCCCGGTAGTAGTGCAGGGGCAGGTCGACCGACTCGCCGACCTGCTTCTTCGCCGCCAGGTGGACGACGCCGGCGACATCGTGGTCCGCGAGAGTGCGGGCCACCCGTTCCCCGTCCAGCGTCGAGCCGACCACCAGCGGCACGCCCTTCGGTACGCGCTCGGCGATCCCCGTCGACAGGTCGTCGTACACCACCGCCCGCTCGCCCGCCTCGGTCATCGCGCGGACGACGTGCGCCCCGATGTAGCCGGCACCGCCGGTGATCAGCCAGGTCATATGCGGCCGTCCCCTCGTCAGTTCGCCCGTGAATGTGCGGGTTCCGGCACCAGTGAAGCAGGCGGGGAGGCGACTGCCGGACAACTACGAGCGGTCCCGCGCCTCGTCCAGCGCCGCCGAGTCCAGCGCGCCCGTGAGCTGGTCGAGGCGTTCCCGCAGTTCGCGGATCTCCTCGAACTCGAAGCCGGTCGCGGCGACGATGCGGCGCGGTACCCGCAGGGCGCGTTCGCGCATGGCGGCGCCCTCGTCGGTCAGGCGTACCTCGACGGAGCGCTCGTCGCGGGCGCTGCGCTCGCGGTGTACGAGGCCGGCCGCCTCCAGGCGCTTGAGGAGGGGGGAGAGCGTGCCGGAGTCGAGGCGGAGGTGTTCGCCGAGCTTCTTGACGGGGAGTTCGCCCTGCTCCCACAGGACCAGCATCACGAGGTACTGGGGGTAGGTCAGTCCGAGGTCCTTGAGGATCACTCGGTAGACACCGTTGAAGGCGCGCGAGGCGGCGTGCAGGGAGAAGCAGATCTGGCGGTCGAGGCGGAGCCAGTTCTCCTCGGCGGTGGGTGTCGGTGTCGTCGGGGTCATGCCTCCAGGATAGCTCTAGTGGGCCATTTAGTTGTGTGCAATTGAGTTGTGTGCTCTACTTGTCGTCGTGCGGCGGCCGGACCGGGCCGCCGGAACGTGACCTGAGAGGGATGGTTTTCCATGGACGCGCTCTACACCGCTGTCGCCACCGCCACCCACGGCCGTGAGGGCCGCGCCGTCTCCTCCGACGGCAAGATCGACCTCGCGCTGGGCATCCCCGTGGAGATGGGCGGCAACGGGCAGGGCACCAACCCGGAGCAGCTGTTCGCCGCCGGTTACGCCGCCTGTTTCGGCAGCGCCCTCGGCCTCGTCGGCCGCCAGGCCAAGGTCGACGTCAGCGAGGCCGCCGTCACCGCCGAGGTCGGCATAGGCAAGCAGGGCGAGGGCTTCGGCCTCAAGGTCACCCTCCGCGTCGAGCTGCCCGACACCCTGGAGCAGGAGACCGGCCGCAAGCTCGTCGAGCAGGCCCACCAGGTCTGCCCCTACTCCAACGCCACCCGCGGCAACATCGAGGTCGACCTCGTCATCGAGTAACCCCCAGGAAAACCACCGGGCTCACCCGACCCGCGCCAGTACCTCCCCCGTCCGTCCGCTCCACGCCACCACCACCGCCTCCTCGGGCAGCGGGTGCCGGCGCGTCAGCAACAGCCAGCGCACGTGGTAGCGGCGGGCGACGGCGGTGCGCTCGGTGCGGGTCGACCCGGGGGAGAGGTAGGCGCGGACGTCCTTGAGGCGTCGTAGCCGCTCCCGCTCGTCCAGGGCCGCGTCGGGCCAGGCGGGCGCGGCGAGGTCGGGGCCGTGGCCCGCGATCGCGTGGACGGCGTAGTAGCCGTCGGTGATCACGACCTCGCCGGGCCCGATGTACCGCGCGGCCCAGTCGTACGTCGGCCAGCGCGGCGGCTGTTCAAAGCCGACGGGGTCGAGTGAACGGGGCACGACCGCTCCCGCCTGCACGGTGAGGAAGCCCAGGCAGGCCCCCACCGCCGTGACCGCGCACAGCACCCTCCGGCCCACCCTCCACGGGCGCGGCGCCGCCAGCTCCACCGCCAGTGCGAACTGGAGCGGCACCAGGGTCAGCCCGAGGATCCTGCCGTAGGTGTAGTGGCCGCTGACCCAGCCGTACCCCACGACCAGGCAGTCCAGGGCGAACATCAGCACCAGCGGGTCGCGCGCCGACCGGCGCCATCGCAGCCACAGCGCCGGCAGGCCGAGGAACGCCAGCCAGAAGTGCCCGGCCAGGTCCTGGTACAGCCGCCGGTGCATCGCGTCGACGCTGCCGTCCCCGGCGAGCGCGAACACGTCGAAGTACGGCCAGCTCCGGGCGACCAGCAGGGCCGCCGCCCCGGTCACCGCCCACCGGCCCACCAGTGCCGGGCTCCACCCCCGCTGCCGGCCGGCGACGAAGGCCGCGCCACCCAGCGCCGCCGCCACCGCCGTGATCGGGTGGACCAGCAGGACCACCCCGTACAGGGCGCCCAGCGTCACATAGCCGGTGATGCCGCGCAGGCCGCCCGGTCCCACGTACCGCACCCGGCGCGTGTCCCGCGCCCGGGCCCCCGTCAGCGCCCAGGCCCAGAAGGCCAGTCCGATCGCGAAGGTCGACGGGTAGGCGAGGTTGCCGGTCATCGACATCAGCCCGAGGTAGCCGCTCCACCAGGCCCGCTCGGTGCCCCACAGCAGCGTCATCGTGGCCGACGCGAGCACCGGCGCCCACGGCCGGGGCGTCAGCACCCGCACGAAACGGTTGACGCCGGTCAGCAGCACCAGCAGGTTGAAGGGCCCGGCGAGCCGCACCACCTCCCAGCCGGACAGCCCGCTCAGCCGGGCGAACGCGCCCTGCGCGACGGCATACGGCGAGTAGTACGGGCTGCCCGCGCCCGGCAGGTCGGCCATCGGATGGCGCGGCCGCAGCAGATGGGCCTTGAGGCGCTCGACGACCGCCGCGTGCTGGCCGGCGTCGCAGCACAGCGGCACACGCCAGTACGCCAGCGACATCACCAGCCAGAACAGGAAGCCTGCGACCTGGTACGGGGTCGGACGCCAGACGCGCCCGCCGCGCAGCGCCGTGGCACCGCGCACCGGCCGTCGGGTCAGGGCACCGGTGCTCATCGGCGACGTACAGAAGTGCGCGTATAGGGCATTGGCCGTATATTCCCGCCAGGGTCAACGGCCTTGCGGTTCGTCACCTCATCGAGTGAGCCCGCCCGGAGTCCTGCACCGGCAGCAGCACCTGCCCGCGCACCACGGGCGCCAGCAGCAGCGGCACCCCCAGCACCGGCAGCAGCCACGCCAGCACGATCAGCCGCCCGCCCCAGATGTCGATGTCGGGGTGCCCGGCCTGGGTGAGGATCCCCGTGAACGCCGCCGCGAGCAGGAAGACGCCGAACGCCCGCTGCCTGAGCGCCCCCCAGATCCCCGCCGCCAGCAGGGTCAGGAACAGCGGCTCCCACAGCTGCCGCCGCAGCCACTCCACCCAGAAGTTGGCCTGGAGGTGCAGGAACTCCGGCCAGAGGCGGGCCCGGTCCGGCCGGGCGAAGTGGGCGGTGAGCAGGTCCTGGAGGCTCTCCGACTCGGACGGGTAGTGCAGCGCCTTCGCCACGAGCAGCGTCCCGAGGACACCGCAGCACCCCGCCACCGCGACCGCCACGGCCCCCCGGCGGTCGGCGGACCGCCGTCGCCGCAGGGCCAGGAGGGCACCCGCCCCCGCCAGGCACGCCCCGAGGAACAGCGCCTGCGAGTGCTTGACCGTGAACAGTGCCGCCAGCGAGCCGCCCACGAGCCAGATGCCCGCCCGTACCCGGCCGTCCAGGGCCAGCGCACAGCCCCACACCGCCGCCAGGGTCAGCGTCAGCAGCAGCCCCTCGGTCATCGGACGCATGGCGGTCGTCCCGCACGGCAGGACGTGGAACAGGGCCTGACCGGCCAGCGCCACCGGCACCGACGCCCGCAGGGTGCGCAGAATCAGGAATGCCAGCACCCCGCCCGAGACCGTGACCACCACGCTCGCCGCCCACACCCCCCACGTCACGCCGAACACGGTGACGAACGGCACGAGGAACACCGGATAGCCCGGCCGGACCTCGAAGATCCGCATGAACCGCTCCGGCATGAACGGCACGGTGTGCCCGCCCGTCTGCCCGGCCCGCAGCCGCGCCTCCACGTTCCGCCACTCCGCCGCCCGGCACTCCGCCATGACCCGAGCGGTGGGGTCGGGCCGGTGGAAGCGCAACACGTGGACGCTCTGGTCGCGGGCCGCGATCGCCGCCTTCCCCGCACAGGCGTACTCGATGGTGGCGGCCGCCGCCTCCCTCTTGCTGTCGCCGCGCAGGCTGAGCGCGTACGACAGGTAGTTCTTGGTGTCGGGAGTGTCCCGGCCGGTGACGTTCGCGAGCTGGAGCAGCGCGAACACCCCGGCCAGGACGAGGACCCAGGTGCGGGGCCTCACGACGAGGGCGCGAGCACGTCATGCCCGGTGGCGGGTCCCGGCACCTTGACCTCGGCCGACGGGGACGGCATCCGCTCGCCCAGCATCAGCGTCCGTACGACCCGCTCGGCGGCCCGGCCGTCGTCGAACTCGCAGAACCGCTCGCGGAAGGAGGACCGCAGCCGCGCCGACTCCTCGTCCCGCCAGCTGTCGGAGGCCAGCAGCCACGCCAGCTCCCGGTAGGAGCGCGAGACATGGCCCGGCGGCTCGGCGGTCACGTCGAAGTAGGCGCCGCGGCTCGCCGCGTACGCCGGCCAGTCGTCGGCGTGGATCACGATCGGCCGGTCCAGGTTGGCGTAGTCGAACATCAGGGCCGCGTAGTCGGTGACGAGCACGTCGGAGGCGAGCATCACGTCCTCGACGTGCAGTTCGTCCGTCGCGTCGACCAGCACCCCGCGCCGGTGCAGATCGGCGAGGCCGAGGCCGCGCGCCGGGCCGGTGGCGAGGGAGGGGTGCAGGCGCACGACGAGGGTGTGACCGTCGCCGAGGTCCGCCGCGAACCGGGCCAGGTCGACCCGGTCGACATGGCCGCCGCGCCGGTACTCACGGCGGGTCGGCGCGTACAGCACGACCGTGTGGTCCGCCGGGATGCCGTGCCGTTCCCGGAACGCGGCGCCGTCCTCCGGGCGGGCGCCCACCAGGACGTCGTTGCGGGGACTGCCGGTACGCGCGGACGTGAAGTGGCACGGGTAGGCCCGCTCCCACACCAGCTCCGAGTGGCGGTTGGCGACCAGGCTGTAGTCCCAGCGGTCGGCGCGGCGCAGCATCTGCGGCACGTCGACGCCGTGCCGGGCGCCGGGCTTGGCCAGCAGGTCGGCCGCCATGTACTTCAGCGGGGTGCCCTGATGGGTGTGGATGTGGACGCTGCCGGGCCGCTTGACCAGCGTGCCGGGCCAGCTGACGTTGTTGACGAAGTACGTCGCCCGTGCGGTGATCCGGCGGTAGGGCAGCGAGTCGAGGAGCACGTGCTCGACCCCGTCGGGCAGCTGGGCCGCCTCCTCCTCGCTCCGGACCACCCACACGCCGCGGATGTGCGGGGCCAGCTCCCGCGCCTTGCGGTGGACGGCCGCCGGGTCGCCCAGCACTCCGCGGTGCGAGAACGCCGAGTACACGGCGAGGTTCGGATCCAGTGAGCGGCGGGCGTGCGCGGCCGCGTAGGCACGCTTGACCCGTCCGGCCGCCGCCTTGCGCACCTCCAGTGCCCGGCGCCCCGCCTCCCCGGCGGCCCGTCCGGCCTGCCGCTTCAGCACGTACGCCGGGTAACCGCCTTCCAGCAGCCGCAGTTCGTCGTCCACGGTCGCGTCTGCGGGCTTGTGCGCGCGGAACATCTCGGCCGTACGGCGGAAGAACTCGGCCTTGTCCTTCGAGGGCAGCCGGTCCGGCTTGGCGAGGATGTCGAGACAGTGCTCGCCCATCTTGCGGTGCAGGTAGGGCCGCCGGCTCGCCAGCTCCGGGTGGGAGTCGACGAACGCGAAGACCCGCTCGTACTGGTCGTGGATGTCGAAGTGCTTGCGGCTGGTGGTGGACAGGATGTTGCCCTGGCGGCGCTGCCGGTAGTTCAGGCAGATCCGGTCCAGGGCGGCGATCCGCCCCGCGCTGAGCATGACCGGGAACGTCCACGGGGTGTCCTCGTAGTAGCCCGGCGGGAACTGGAAGTCGTTGTCCTGCACGAAGTCGCGGCGGTAGACCTTGTTCCACACCACCATCAGCAGGTCGAGGATCTCTGGGTGCTCGTCCACCGTGAACGTGCCGTCCCCGGCCTGAGCGAGCACGTGCGCGAGCACGTTGCGCCGGGTGCCGCCCCACCAGTAGGTCCGCGCGTAGTCGAAGACCAGCACGTCCGGGTCGGACGTCTCGTCGAGGCGGTCGGCCATCGCGCGCAGCGCGCCCGGGGTGAGGGTGTCGTCGCTGTCGAGGAAGAAGAGGTAGTCGCCGGTGGCGTGCGGCATGCCCGCGTTGCGGGCGCGGCCCAGGCCGGCGTTCTCCGGCAGGTGCAGCGCCTTCACGCGCGGGTCGCGGGCCGCGTACTCGTCGAGGATCGCGCCGCAGCCGTCCGGCGAGCAGTCGTCTACGGCGATCACCTCGAAGTCCCGGTACGACTGATCCAGGACCGAGTCGAGGCACTCGGCCAGGAAGCCCTGGACCTTGAAACAGGGGACGATGATGCTGAAGCGGGGCACTGCGGACGTCAGCTCCTTACGAGGGGGGAGGCGGCGGGGGCCGGGACGCGCTCCGCGAGCGGGAGCACGGGCGGAATCGCCTCGGGCGGCTCGCCGAGCAGCACCCGGCGCACGACGCGTTCGGCGGCCCGGCCGTCGTCGAACTGGCAGAACCGCTCACGGAACGCGGCCCGCAGGGACGCCGACTCGCCGCCCGCGTAGGAGCCGTCGCGGAACACCCGGGCCAGCTCCTCCGGCGTGCGGGCCACCGGGCCCGGCGGTGCCTCCAGAAGGTCGAAGTAGACGCCCCGCGTCTCCTCGTACACCTCCCAGTCGTCGGCGTACACGACGATCGGGCGGTCCAGGTTGGCGTAGTCGAACATGATCGACGAGTAGTCGGTGACCAGTGCGTCGGCGGCCAGGCAGACGTCCTCCGACGAGCGGTGCCCGGTGACGTCGATGATCCGGCCGCTGCTCTTCCTGCCGCCCCGGTCGTAGAAGTAGTGGGCGCGCAGCAGGACGACGACGTCCTCGCCGGCCGCCTCGCAGAAGGCCTCCAGGTCGAGGCCGGTGTCGAAGCCGGTCCGGTAGTCGCGGTGGGTCGGCGCGTACAGGACGGCCGTCTTGCCCTCCGGGACGCCCAGCTCCTTGCGGACGCCTGCCACGTCGTCCGCGGTCGCCGTGTAGTAGACGTCGTTGCGCGGGTAGCCGTACTCCAGGTGCTCGTAGGAGCCGGGGAAGGCGCGCTCCCACATGCGGGTGGAGTGGCTGTTGGAGGAGAGGTTGTAGTCCCAGCGGTCGACCCGGCCCAGCAGCTTGGCGAAGCTGCCGGTCGCGGCCGCCACCACCGGGTACGTCGACTGGTCGACGCCCATCTTCTTCAGTGGCGTGCCGTGCTGGGTCTGCACGTGCACGCTGCCCTCGCGCTTGACCACGCCCTCCGCGAAGTTGGCGTTGTTGATCAGGTACTTGGCACGGGCCAGGACCTCCCAGGAGCGGCGGCTGCCGATCACCGCGTGGTCGACGTCCTTCGGCACGGTGTGCGCATGGTCGGGCTCGACCAGGAACACCGAGCGGATGTGCGGGGCGAGTTCGCGGGCCTTGGCGTGGATCGCGGCGGGGCTGCAGGCGTAGCCGCGGCCCCAGTAGGCGCAGTACACGGCGAGGTTCGCGTCGAGGCGGCGGCTCAGGTGGCGCCGGTAGTGCAGGCGGGTGCGCAGCAGGTGCGGGCGCGGGACGCGCTCGATCGTCTGCGTGGCCGCCCGGTTGGCGCCGCGCAGCGCACGGAACGCCGTGTACGCCCCCGTCGCCAGCAGCCGGTGCTGCACCCGCAGGCTGCCACCGGGCGCCCGGTAACCGGCGGGGCGGTGACTCCGGTACAGCTTGCCCGCCCGGCGGAAGAAGGCACGGCGGTGGCGCAGCGGCAGCCGCCGGGGGTGGGCGGCCGTCTTGAGGACCGCGGCGAACAGCTGCTCGAACAGCGGGCCGAGCCGCTCGGCCGACAGCCCCTCCTCGGCGGCCCGGGTGAGCACCAGCTCGGTCTGGTCGAGCAGTTCGGCGTGGTGCGCGCCGGGCAGGTTCAGCCGGTTGCCCTGCCTGCGCAGCAGATGCCGTACGACGACCCGGCGCAGCACCGCCACCCGCTCGGCCGCGACGGTGACCAGGCCACCGAAGCCGACGTCCGTGAAGTGCCCGTCGGGGAAGACCAGTCGGCGCTCGGTGAGGAACGCCCTGCGGTAGGCCGCGCTCCACGCCGGGAGCTGCGCGCCGGTGATCTCCGGCGCCCGGTCGGGGGCGAAGGCCCCCTTCGGTGCCTTCGCCAGCAGGGGTGCGGCCGGGTTGGTGGGGTCGCCCTCCCACCAGGGGGTGCGCTCGTGCTCGAAGTACAGGACGTCCACGCCGTCGCCACCGGTGCCGCCGGCCTCGGACAGCCGCGCGTCCAGCGCGGACAGCGCGCCCGGCGCGAGGACGTCGTCGCCGTCGAGGAACAGCAGGTACGCACCGGTCGCCGCCCGCATCCCGGTGTTGCGCGCCCCGGCGAGATGGGCCGACGGCGGCGAGTGCACCGGCGCCACCCGCGAGTCCCGCTCCGCGTACCCGGTGGCGACGCCGGCCGCGGGGGAGTCGGGCGCGTCGCACACCGGGATCAGCTCGAAGTCGCCGAAGGACTGGGCGAGGACGGAGTCCAGAGCCAGGGACAGCCGACCTGCCACCCCATGGGACGGGACGATGATGCTGAAGCGGGGCATTCTGCTCTTTCTGTTGTCGGCCCGATGTTCTTCTCAGGCCGTGTGCGGTGCTTTCAGGCCGTGTGCGTGAGGGGGCGCATCAGGAACTCCCGCAGGGGAAAACGGCGTTCAGAGGCGGTCGGTGACGGGCAGGGAACCGGTGGGTTGCGGCACGGCGGCGTGCGGCGAGCCCGCGACAGCCGCCGCCGACGGCACCGGATGACGCCCGGCGAGCGGCACGACGGGCAGCACCTCCGTCTCGCCCAGCACGACACGGCGTACGACCCGCTCGGCGGCGCGTCCGTCGTCGTACGGGCAGAACCGCTCCCGGAACGCGGCCCGCAGCTGGGCCGAGCGGGAGCCGCGCCAGTGGCCGGTGGCGAAGATGTCGATCAGCTCGTCCTCGCTGCGCGCGATCGCGCCCGGCGGGAAGGAGCGCAGGTCGAAGTAGGTGCCGCGGGCCGCCTCGTACGCCTCCCGGTCCTCGGTGTGCAGGACGATCGGCCGGTCGAGGTTGGCGTAGTCGAACATGATCGACGAGTAGTCGGTGACCAGGGCGTCCGAGGCCAGGCAGAGCGACTCGACGCTCGGGTGGTCGGTGACGTCGATGACACGGTCGCTGCCGCTCAGGGGGCCGTCGTGCCAGTAGTGGGCGCGGGCCAGGATCACGAAGCCCGGGCCCAGGCGGCGCAGGACGCGGTCCGGGTCGAGGGGGCTGCGCTGGATGCGGCGGTAGTCGCGGTGGGTCGGCGCGTACAGGATCGCGACCGTGTCCTTCGGGATGCCGAGCGACTCGCGCAGCCGGGCCACGTCGGCCGAGGTGGCCCGCTGGAAGACGTCGTTGCGCGGATAGCCGTAGGGGAGCGTGGTGTAGCCCCCGGGGTAGACGCGCTCCCAGGTCAGGGTGGTGTGGCGGTTGGCGGACAGCACGTAGTCCCACTTGTCGACGCCCCGCAGGAGCTCGGCGAAGTCCATGTCACGGGCGGCCGCCGGGTGTTCGCGCAGGTCCAGGCCCATGTGCTTGAGGGGGGTGCCGTGCTGGGTCTGCACGAAGACCTGGCCGGGGCGCTTGACCAGCCGACGGTCGAAGTTGACGTTGTTGACCAGGTACTTGGAGCGGGCGAGCGCCGTCCAGTACGCCGCCGAGCCCGGGCTGAGCCGACGGGTGCCCTCGGGGACCGTGTCCTGGTGCTCGGGGCGGGCGATCCACGCCGTGCGTACATGCGGGGCGTGGGTGCGCAACGCCCGCTCCAGGGCGCCCGGGTTGCAGCCGTGGCCGCGGCCCCAGTAGGCGCTGAAGACGGCCCGGTCGGCGCGCAGGGGCAGGCGGAGCTGCGTCTTGTAGTGGAGCTGGAGGGCGGCCGCCCGCAGGGCCCGCGCGAGCCGGGCGGCGCGCTCGCGGGTGCGGCGGCGCAGCGCCATCGCCCGTTGCAGGGCGCGGTAGGTGCGGTGCAGACCCAGGCGGACGAGGGAATGACGCAGCCGGGCGCGGTGGGGGTGCCCCCGCTTGAGCGAAGCCGAGAGTGGAGGAGGGACGGGGGCGCCCGGGACGCGGTAACGGCGGTAGTGGGCGCGGGCCCTGCGCAGGAACTCGGCTCGGGCGCCGCGCGGGAGCCGGCCCCGCCGGGTGAAGACCGTCGTGAAGTGGTCGACCATGCGGCGGAACAGCACCGGCCGCCACCGGGCGAGTTCGGGGCGCCCGGCGACGAACGCGAAGACCCGGTCGTACTGCTCGAAGACGTCGAAGTGCCGGCGGCTGGTGGTGCCGAGGATGTTGCCCTGACGGCGCTGGCGGTAGTGCACACAGACCCGGTCCAGGGTGGCGATGGACTCCGCGGCCATCAGGGCCGGGTACGTCCAGGGCGTGTCCTCGTAGTAGCCGGGCGGGAAGGTGAGGCCCGCGCGCTCGACGAAGTCCCGCCGGTACGCCTTGTTCCAGGCCACCATCAGCACCCGCAGCAGGCCCGGGCGGTCCTCCAGGCGGAACGGGGCCGGGCCCTGCTCGGCGAGTTGGAGGGCGACCTTGTTGCGGACCGCCTCGCCCGACCAGTACGTGCGCGCGTAGTCGTAGACCAGGACGTCCGGTTCGCCGGTCTCCTTCAGCCGGTCCGAGATGGCGTGCAGCGCGTCGGGGGTGAGGGTGTCGTCGGAGTCCAGGAAGAGCAGGTAGTCGCCGGTCGCCTGCTCCATCCCGGCGTTGCGGGCGCGGCCCAGGCCCCGGTTCTCCGGCAGGTGCAGGGGGCGTACGCGCGGGTCGCGGGCCGCGAACTCGTCGATGATCTCGCCGCAGGCGTCCGGCGAGCAGTCGTCGACCGCGATCAGTTCGAGATCGGGAAACGACTGGGACAGCACCGATTCGAGGCACTCGTGCAGGTACGCCTGAACCTTGTACGCGGGGACGATGACACTGAACCTGGGCAACGGACATCCATGGGTCGGCGCGGGCGTTCTGCCCGGGAACGGCCAATGGAGTGAATTGGTTACGGTTCAGTACGGCATACGGGGGATCGTGGTGAACGCGAGGGGACGGGCCGATGGCGGCCCGCCCCCTCGGAAACGTCCCGTTCGTCGCTACTTGACCGCGCCCGCCATCACACCGGACACGAACTGCCGCTGGAACGCGAAGAACACGGCCAGCGGGATCACCATCGAGATGAACGCGCCGGGCGCCAGGACATCGATGTTGTTGCCGAACTGCCGTACCTGCGTCTGCAGGGCGACCGTGATCGGCTGGCTGCCGGAGTCGGTGAACACCAGCGCGACCAGCATGTCGTTCCACACCCACAGGAACTGGAAGATCCCCAGGCTCGCGATCGCGGGCCCGCCGAGCGGCATCACCACCCGTGCGAACAGGCGCAGTTCACCGGCGCCGTCCAGGCGGGCCGCCTCCAGCAGCTCCTTCGGGATCTCCGCGAAGAAGTTCCGCAGCAGGAACACCGCGAAGGGCAGACCGAAGCCCACGTGGAAGAGGATCACCCCGAGGACGGAACCGAACAGACCGATCTTGCCGAACAGTTCGGCGATGGGGATCAGCGCCACCTGCACCGGCACCACCAGCAGCCCCACCACGCCCAGGAACCACCAGTCCCGGCCCGGGAACTCCATCCACGCGAACGCGTAGCCCGCGAGCGAGCCGATCACCACGACCAGCACCGTCGCCGGGACCGTGATCAGCACGGTGTTGACCAGCGAGTCGGTGATGTCGCTGTTCTGCAGGAGCTTGTCGTAGGCGTCGAAGGTGAGCTGGGACGGCTTGGTGAAGACGGTCCACCAGCCGCTCGCCGCCATGTCCTGCGGGGTGCGCAGCGAGGACAGCAGCAGACCGATGGTCGGCACCAGCCAGAACAGGCCGACGAGGAGCAGGAAGACGCGGACCAGACCGCCGTTGACCTTCGCCACGAGCCACTTCGTCATCGCCGCACCTCCCGCCTGAGCCGCCGGACGTTGAACCACATCACCGGGATCACGAGCAGCAGCAGGAACACCGAGATGGCGCTGGCGATGCCCGGCTGGTCCTCGGCGAAGCCCTTCCGGTACAGCTCCAGGGCGAGCACGTTCGCATCGTCCTGGGAGGAGCCCGGCGCGATGATGAACACCAGGTCGAAGACCTTCAGCACGTTGATCATCAGGGTGACGGCGACCACCGCGAGGACCGGCGCGAGGAGGGGCACGGTGACCCTCCGGAACACCTGCCACTCGTTGGCCCCGTCGACCCGGGCGGCCTCAAGGAGCTCACGCGGCATCCCCGCGAGCCCCGCCGCGATCAGCACCATCGCGAAGCCCGCCCACATCCAGATGTACGACCCGATGATCGCCGGGGTGACCAGCGACGGGCCGAGCCAGTCCAGACCGTTGTACGGCTCCTTGAAGTTGCTCGCGGGCAGCCGCAGCTGTGCCCCGTCGGCCTTCGCCGGGAGCGTGAAGGTGCCGTCGTCGGCGGCCTTCGTGGAGGCGACCACCTTGCCGTCCTTGACCGCCTCGATCCTCATCCCGGCGTAGCCCAGTTCGGCCGGGTCGGGCGCGCCGAGGGTGCCGACGCCCTTGCCGCGGGTGAAGTCCTGCCAGGTCGTTCCGGTGATCTTCCCCGGCTCGGCCTTCGGCGCCGCGGCGGCCTTCGCGCCGTCGGGCAGCTGGTCGGGGGCGACGCCGACCAGGGGGAGGGTGACCGTGTCGCCGGCGCGCACGGGAGCCTTGGTGATGAAGCCGCCGCTCTGCGCCTGGAGCGGGGAGTCCCGACCCGGATGCGCCTTCGGGAACGCCGACGCCTCGGCGAAGGTGTCGTGCACGCCCACCCAGACGGCGTTGGCGACGCCCTTGTCCGGGTCCTGGTCGTAGACCAGGCGGAAGATGATGCCGGCCGCGAGCATCGAGATCGCCATTGGCATGAACACGACCAGCTTGAACGCCGTGCCCCAGCGCACCCGTTCGGTCAGCACCGCGAAGACCAGACCGAGCGCGGTCGCGACCGTCGGCGCGAACACCACCCAGAGGATGTTGTTCTTCAGCGCGGTGCGGATGCCGTCGTCGGTGAAGAGGGCCTTGTAGTTGTCGAAGCCGGCGAAGCCGTCGCCGGACTGGTTGGAGAAGCTGCGGACGACCGAGTACCCGATCGGGTAGACCACGAGCGCGCCCAGCAGCACCAGGGCGGGCAGCAGGAACAGGGCTGCCACGGTCCTGCGGGTGCCGGTGACGCTCTTGCGACTGCGCGGAGCGGCAGGGGCCGCGGTGGCCCCTGCCGCCGGTGGCGACGTCATCGCCGGATCAGCTTCCGTACGCCTGTGCCGCGTCCTGCTCCAGCTTCTTCTGCGTGCCCGCGACGTCGGTCGGGTTCTTCAGGAAGTCCTGGAGATCCTTCCACTCGCCCTTGCCGGGCGTGCCGCCGAAGGCCTGCGGTGCCTGGTCGGACATGTCGAAGCGGAAGTCGTCACCGGCCGCGATCAGCGACTCGGCCATCTTCTTCTGCACCTCGTTCGGGTACGCGGACAAATCGACACTCTTGTTGGGCGAGAGGTAGCCGCCCAGCTTGGCCTGCACGGTGGCCGCGTCCGGCGACGCCAGGAAGGTGGCCAGGGCCTGCGCGCCCTTGGAGTCCTTCAGGATCACCGCCGCGTCACCGCCGGAGACCACCGGCGCGGTGTCGCCCACCGCCGGGAACGGGAACACCTTGGCGTCCGTGCCCACCTTGGCCTTCGTCTCCCCGATGTTGACCTGCACGAAGTCGCCCTCGAAGACCATGCCCGCCTTCGGCTGGTCGCCGCCGGTGAAGGTCTGCGTCACCGAGGCCGGGAACTCTGTCTGCAGCGCGCCCTTCGCGCCGCCCGCGACGAAGTCCTTCTTGCCCCAGATCTGGGCGAGGGTGGTGAGCGCCTCCTTCACGGAGGGGTCCGTCCACTTGATCTTGTGCTGGGCGAGCTGGTCGTACTTCTCCGGGCCCGCCTGCGAGAGATAGACGTTCTCGAACCAGTCGGTGAGCGTCCAGCCGTCGGCGGCGCCTATGGAGAACGGCGTCACGCCCGAGTCGTAGACCGCCTGGGCGGTGCCGAGCAGGTCCTTCCAGGTCTTGGGCTCGCTCGCCCCCGCATTCTCGAAGACCTTGGCGTTGTACCAGATCAGCGACTTGTTGGCCGCCTTGTAGTAGACGCCGTACGGCTTGCCGTCGACCTTGCCGAGGTCCTGCCAGCCCTGCGAGTAGTTCTTCGCGAGCTCCGCCTGCGCCTCGGCCCCGAGCGGCTTCGCCCACTTCTTCTCGACGGCCTGCTTGACCGCGCCGACCTGCGGAAGCATCGCCACGTCCGGCGGTGCTCCGCCTGCGATCTTCGAGCCGAGGAAGTTGATGATCGGGTCCTGAGCGGGCACGAAGGTGACCTTCGCGCCGGTGCGCTTCTCGAACTCGGCGAGGACCTTCTTGAAGTTCGCCTGTTCGGCGCCGGTCCACACGGCGGCGACCTCCAGGGTCGTGCCGTCCAGCTTGGGAAGGGAGAGGGAGGTGCCTGGCTCCTTGCTGCTGCCCGAGGGGTTGTCGCTGCTCTTGTCGTCGTCGCTGCCGCCGCACGCGCTGAGTGAGAGCGCGAGGGCTCCCGCGAGTAGGGCGGCCGCCGTCTTCGCGGCTCCGCGTGTCCGGTGAGTGCTGCCAGTGCTGCCCATCACTGCCCCGTTCTTCGTCCTCGTCGAACGTTCGAGCGCTGTCCCGTGGCACTGGTCTACGCCGCGAGTCAGGGGTCGGCAAGAGCGCCTGCCTTGTCAACCCGGGTATCGTGACCGCCTCGTGACTGTGTCTCCGACGGTTCGGCCGATGACGGACGGTTCGTCAGGCCGGCTACAGCAGCGAGGGCACCTCCGCCGCCGAGACCTCCCGGGCCGCCCGCTCCAACGCGCTCGCCAGCAGGGCGAGGTCGGTCGGGCCGTTGCCCAACTCCCGTACGGGCCGCCGGGTCGGCGGGTCGCCCATCCGCCGCCAGTCCAGGGCGACCACCGTGGGGCGCAGGGTCGCCGTGCGAGGGATGCGTCCCGTGACGCGCCCGCCCTGGAACGGCGTGAGACGCCCGTCGTCATGGGCCAGGCACCCGCGCCCTGCTGACGGCTCGTCAGGACCTGATTCCACTGCGTCGAGGGTGATGCGCAGCGCGGCCCGCCGGGCGGTCTCCGACTCCGCCGTACGGCCGCCCAGCGCGGCCGCTGCCACCAGGTGCACGCCGAGCTGCTCGCCGTCGCGGGCCACCGCCTCCAACGCCCGCACCACGGACCCGGCCGCCGGTCGCCCGGGCGATCCGAGCGGGGGTGAGACCAGCGCGTCCAGGTCGTCGACGACCACTATCAGCCGGGGCAGCGGCGGAGCGGCCTCCGTCTGCCGGCGCGCGGCCGCGGCCGGGCGCAGCCGCATCGTGGAACTGGGCGGGGAGTCGAGATCCCCGGCGCCGCCCGACGCCGCACCTGCCGCCCTGGGGGTGCCGCGGGCCGCGCCGCGTTGGGCGACGATCCGGCCCGACACCTCGCGGTGGGTGTGCCATTCGGCGAAGTCGGACCGCCCGAGCAGCTCGGCCCGCCGCTTCAGCTCGGCACTCAGGGACTGCGCGAACTCCCGCATGCGGACCGGGTCGTTGGCGGTGAGATGGGTCGTGACATGCGGTACGTCGGTGCAGACGCGCAGGCCCTCGCCGTGACCGTTGCCGCCCGTGCCCACGGTGTCCCGGCCGTCGACGAGGACGATGCCCAGCCGGTCGGGGCGTTCGGCGGCGGCGAGCGAGGCGACGACGGCCCGCAGCAGTTCCGTACGGCCACTGCCCGCCGGGCCCTCGATCAGCAGGTGCGGGCCGTCGGCGACGAGGTCCACACCGACCGGCCCGCGCGGACCGGCGCCGAGCACGGCCCGGGCCCGTCCGCCCAGTGCCTCGGCGTCGTCGGCCGCGTCCGCCCAGCGCGCCATCAGGGACGCCGGGGTGGCCCGGGCGAGACCCAACTCGTCCAGGAGCCGTGCCGTCTGGGGCAGCGGTGCCGACACGCGCGCGTGGCGCTCGCCGCCGGTGCCGTCCGTGCGCAGCGGTGCCAGTGCCCGCGCGAACCGCTCCGCCCAGGCGGGGGACACGGCGTCCACGGCGGCCACCGTGCCGTGGCCGACGGGGCCGGAGCGCCGGTTCGGGTGGCTGTCGGGGCGGTCCTGCTCCGTCGGGGTCCGCGCGATCCGCAGCAGCCGCAGGGCCGTCGCCACGTCTCCGCTGAGCAGCGCCGCGGCACCGCACTCCCGGAACGTCG
Organism: Streptomyces sp. NPDC002888; assembly: GCF_042888465.1. Taxonomy (NCBI): domain Bacteria; kingdom Bacillati; phylum Actinomycetota; class Actinomycetes; order Kitasatosporales; family Streptomycetaceae; genus Streptomyces; species Streptomyces sp. NPDC002888. Next base: position 57,903 of record NZ_JBIAPU010000013.1, read on the forward strand.
GCGACGCCGTACAGGCCGCCTCGTACGTCTCCGTCACCGGCGACGCGGGTGAGGCGGGCGCCGTCTCGGCGAGGCACACGAGGTGTATCCCGGCCCGCGGGCCCTCCACCGCCAGCCGCGCCACCGCCTCCCGCAGATCGGCGCCCCCGGGGTCGCCGTCGACGACCACCACGGTGTACGGCCCCGGGAACACGCCGTCCGTGTCCTCGTCCGCTATGGCCCAGGCGGGGCGCTGGGCGGCGCGGCGGGTCTGGTCCGCGGGGGTGCCGGAGGCTTTCGAGGCGTCGGAGGGGCGGGGGGTGGCCGTGGACGCGCGGGGCGCTTCGGGGGCGCCGTCGGCTGCCGGTGCCGCGCCACTCGCGGTCTGGGGCAGCTGTTCCTCCAGGCGCCGCAGGAGTTCGCCGGTGCGGGCGGCGGCCTGCTCGCGGTCGTAGGCGAGGAGGAGGCGGCAGTCCTGGCCGTGGCCCGGGCGCAGGTGGGGCAGCCAGCCCAGCCAGGACCACTCGGCGACGCGCTCCTCGTGCGGGCGGGAGCGGTCGGTGCTGATCAGCACGAGTTCCAGGGCGTCGGGGGAGTGCAGCGCGGCCAGTTGGGCCACCACCGCGCGGGCCAGCCCGGACAGACGCGTGCGCGGTCCGGCCAGGCCCAGCGCCGCTACCTCGCGCAGGTCCGCGGTCACCGGCACGGCGGGCAGCAGGCCCGAGCCGTCGGGTGCGGCCCGGTCGGCCGTGCCCAGCCGTACCGTCAGCGCCTCCGGGTGGCCCGGTCCGCGCTCCCACAGCCGGGGGCCGGGGCCCAGCGCCGTCAGCAGCAGCGCGGCCGGGTCCGGCCAGGTCTCCGGCATCCCGTCGGCGACGACCGACGGCTCGGGGACAGCGCCCATCGCCTCCTCGTCGTCGTACGCCTCGCTCCCGGTCGTCTCCTGTGTGCCGCGTCCGCCCTTCAGCCGGCGCGCCCAGGCGGAGAGGCCTCCGCGCTTGCGGACGCCCTGCGGGACGTCGGTGCCGCGGAGGGGGGTGCCTTTGCGGTGGGCGGTTTCGCGGGGGTCCGGGGCGGTGGGGGAGGTGCCGGGGTCGGACGGCCGGGTGCCGGAGGGGGACGTGGGGGCGCGGGTGGCTCCGTCGGTGGCGGGCGCACCGCCGAGCGCGCCCACGGTGAAGCCTCCGCCGTGGGTGTCCCCGCCGTCGCCGGGTGCCGGGCGGGGCGGGGTGCCGCGTGAGGGGGTGCCGGGAGCGGCGCCGCGGGATGCCGTGCCGCTGTCCCGGGACCGTGTGCTCCGCGGGTCGTCGTGTGTCTCGATGCGTGGTGCCCCGCCCTGGCCCGGCACCACGTGCGGTTCCGCCGGGCCGGGTGCCCGGGTGCCCGGGGGCGTGGCGGTGGCGGCCCAGTCGACCGCGCCGTAGGCGTGCCCGGTGTCCCCGGACGGCTGGCCCGGGGCGGTTTTGTCGCCCGCGCCAGGTGCCGCCCGGTCCGCCGTCGGGGTCCCACCCGAGGAGGTGGCACCCACGCCCCCGGGGGCCGGCATGCGCGCATGGGCCGTGAACGGTCGTCGTGCCGCCGCCGGTGTCGCACCGCCGCTCCCGGTGTCCGTCTCCGCGGCCTCGCCGCCCGGCACCCGCACATGCCCCTCGCCGTCGGGCGTCGTCGGGACACGCGCGCCGGGGCCCCCGGCGGGGGCCAGCCGCAGGGCCGACTCGCCGATGCGCAGCAGGGCGCCCGACGTCAGGCGGACCGGGCGGGAGCCGACGCGGGTCCCCTCCAGCGTGGTGCCGTTCGTGGAGCCGAGGTCGGCGACCGTGACGCGGCCGTCGGGGGAGAGGGTGACCGCGCAGTGCAGGCGGGAGACGTCGGGGTCGTCCAGCGGGACGTCGGCGTCGGCGGAGCGGCCGACATGGATCTGCCCGCCGTGCAGCAGATGGACCCCGCCGGCGTCGGGACCGGCGACCACGTGGAGCTGCGCCGGGGCGTCGTCGACCTCCGGATGGGGCTCGGGGTCGGCGGGGGCGCCCAGGGACAGCACGGCGCCGTCGATCAGCGGGGGCTCGCCCAAGGTGCAGCGCTGGGCGTCCAGCCGCTCCGCGCCGGCGTACAGCACCACGGGGGCACCCGTCTGCTCACGCCCGCGCGACGAGGAACCGCCGCCCTGCTCGCGGCCGCGCTCGGCGGGGACGGCACCCCCGTCACCCGAGACCGCCGAGGCCAGGGCCGACGCCACCGCGGCGAGGGCCGTGCCGGCGGGCGCCGTGACCAGCACGTCGCAGCACGCGGTGCGAGGCCGCGTCTCGGAGGGCGGGACCAGCGGGTCTACGACGGTCAGCCGGATCTGCATCGCCCTGAGCGGTCCCTTCCAGCACGCGGCCAGTACTGGCAGCATCCTCGCATCTGCCACCGACACCGCGCCCCCAACTCGGCGTCGAGTGATCTTGATTGGTCGGCTCTGCCCGCAAAAGTGCCTGACCACGCCATCGACATTGATCACTTGAGATCGGTCACGTCCGGCCCTGGCAACCAGCAGACCAGGGCGAGCGTCTTTCCTTCGAACATGTACGGGAACGCGTACGTACGACCCGGGGAAACCGCGAGGAAAGTCGACAACCCGGTGCCAGGCGGGGCGGCACTACAGTGGGTCGGAACATCCGCAAGCAACTCGGAACAGTCCGCAAGCAACAGGGAGCGCATGACGTGCGGCCGGTAGGCAGCAAGTACTTCCTCGAGGAGCCGCTCGGGCGCGGCGCCACGGGGACCGTCTGGCGAGCCCGCCAGCGCGAGACCGCGGGCGCCGAGGCGGCCGTACCCGGCCAGCCCGGCGAGACCGTCGCGATCAAGGTCCTCAAGGAGGAGCTCGCGAACGACGCGGACATCGTGATGCGGTTCATGCGGGAGCGGTCCGTCCTGCTCCGCCTGACCCATCCGAACATCGTCCGGGTGCGCGACCTCGTGGTCGAGGGCGATCTCCTCGCCCTGGTCATGGACCTCGTCGACGGCCCCGACCTGCACCGCTACCTGCGCGAGAACGGCCCCTTCTCGCCCGTCGGCGCCGCGCTGCTCACCGCCCAGATCGCCGACGCGCTCGCCGCCAGCCACGCCGACGGCGTCGTGCACCGCGACCTGAAGCCCGCCAACGTCCTGCTCCAGCAGAACGGCGGCCAGATGCACCCGATGCTCACCGACTTCGGCATCGCCCGACTGGCCGACTCGCCCGGACTGACCCGTACGCACGAGTTCGTCGGCACGCCCGCCTACGTCGCGCCCGAGTCCGCCGAGGGCCGCCCGCAGACGTCGGCCGTCGACATCTACGGCGCCGGCATCCTGCTGTACGAGCTGGTCACCGGCCGCCCGCCGTTCTCCGGCGGCTCCGCACTCGAAGTCCTGCACCAGCATCTGAGCGCCGAGCCGCGCCGTCCGTCCACGGTCCCCGACCCGCTCTGGACGGTCATCGAGCGCTGCCTGCGCAAGAACCCCGACGAGCGGCCCAGCGCCGAGAACCTCGCGCGCGGCCTGCGCGCCGTCGCCGAGGGCATCGGCGTGCACGCGAACTCCGCGCAGATCGCCACGGCGGAGGGCGTCGGCGCGCTGCTCGCGCCCGACCCGACGCCCGCGACCGTCCCCGGCTCCGCCGACCCGACGCAGGTCTTCCAGAACGGCGCCGGTGGCTACGACCCGAACGCCGCGACCAGTGTGCTGCCCCACACCGGCGGCCCCGCGGGCGCCGCGGACCCCACCGCCGTCCTGCCGAACACCGGGGCCGCCGACCCCACGGCCGTCATGCCGCCGGTGCCGCAGAACCAGCCCGGCGGGCAGTCGCCCGAGCAGCCCCACCCCTGGCAGAACCAGCTGCGGGCCGCCCGCGACCGCAACGAGCAGACGCAGGTCCAGCAGTACCTGGACCCGGGCGAGGACCCGCTGCGCCGCCGCCCCCAGCGGCAGGTCGCGCGCCCGCAGCAGCAGCCGCGGCCCGCACAGCAGCGCCCCCAGCAGCGCCCGCAGCCCGGCTACGGGCATCAGCAGCCCCAGCAGCCGCAGCAGTACGCCCCGCCGCAGCCCCAGCAGCCGCAGCGGTACGCGCCGCCGCAGCCCCAGCAGCCCCAGCAGCCCCAGCGGCCGCAGCGGCCCGAGCGGGAGCCCCGGGCGCCGCGGCAGCGCAGCGCCAACCCGATGAAGATCCCGGGCCTGGGCTGCCTGAAGGGGTGCCTGTTCACGATCGTCGTCCTGTTCGTCGCGGGGTGGCTGGTCTGGGAGCTGAGCCCGCTGCAGGAGTGGATCGGTACCGGCAAGAGCTACTGGGCGCAGCTCACCGACTGGTTCGACACCGTGACCGGGTGGATCGGCGAGCTGGGCGGGAGCTCCGGGCAGTAGCTCCGGGCAGTAGGACCTCCCGCTCGGAGGACTTCTGCGACTCTGTGGACTTGTCGACATCTGGCGGGTGATTTCTGTCTCCGCGGTGAAGGTTGGCTCGTCGGACGCGTACTTTTAACGGCAACACGCGTCTGTAGGAGCAGCCTTGGCACGGAAGATCGGCAGCCGGTACACCGCCCACCAGATCCTGGGGCGGGGCAGCGCCGGCACGGTGTGGCTGGGTGAGGGGCCGGACGGGCCCGTCGCCATCAAGCTGCTGCGTGAAGACCTCGCGTCCGACCAGGAACTCGTCGGACGCTTCGTCCAGGAGCGCACGGCGCTGCTCGGCCTGGAGCACCCGCACGTCGTCTCCGTCCGCGACCTGGTGGTCGACGGCAACGACCTCGCGCTGGTCATGGACCTCGTCCGGGGCACGGACCTGCGCACCCGCCTGGTCCGCGAGCGGCGCCTCGCGCCCGAGGCGGCCGTGGCGATCGCGGCGGACGTCGCGGAGGGCCTGGCGGCGGCGCACGCGGCCGGGGTCGTGCACCGGGACGTGAAGCCGGAGAACGTCCTCCTGGACATGCAGGGCCCCCTCGGCCCCGGCGGCTCGCACCGGGCGCTGCTGACGGACTTCGGGGTCGCGAAGCTGATCGACACGCCGCGTCGGACCCGGGCCACGAAGATCATCGGCACGCCCGACTACCTCGCGCCGGAGATCGTCGAGGGCCTGCCCCCGAGAGCCTCCGTGGACATCTACGCCCTGGCCACGGTCCTCTACGAGCTGCTGGCCGGCTTCACGCCGTTCGGTGGAGGCCACCCGGGCGCGGTCCTGCGCCGTCACGTCACGGAGACGGTGGTGCCGCTGCCGGGCATCCCGGAGGAGTTGTGGCAGCTGCTCGTGCAGTGCCTGGCGAAGGGACCGGCCTCGCGGCTGCGGGCGTCGGAGCTGGCGGCGCGGTTGCGGGAGCAGCTGCCGGTGCTGGTGGGGATGCCACCGCTGGACGTCGACGAGCCGGACACGGAGCCGGAGGAGGAGCCCACGCGGGAGGCTCCGCCGGAGGAGCGGCTGTCCGAGACGCCGGTGCGGAGGGGGGCCGTGCCGTTGGTGCCGGGGGCGAAGCCCGCGGACTCCAACCGGGACACGCACACCTCGATGCGGGTGCCCGCACCGGACGAGCTGGCCGGCGGCGCCCGCGGCACCGCACGGGCCCCGCGGGCCTCGGGCGCGCCGCGGCCCGGGTCCGCGCGGCACCGGGCGGTGACTCGACGACGCCGGCTTGCGCTGGGGGTCGCCGCGGTGGCGCTGGCCGCTGCGGCGGGTGTGGGTACGTGGCTGGCGACGTCCGGGGACGACGCGGGGGCGACGCCCTCGGAGCCGGGTTCTTCGGCACCGGCGGCGCCCTGACCTTCGCAGGGGCTCCGCCCCCTGCAACCCCGCCAGGGGCTCCGCCCCCAGTCGTTACGGTCAGCGGCGTTGGCCGGTTGGCGGAGCCGTTACGCTGGGAGGGTGGCAGTCGTCGATGTATCCGAAGAGCTCAAGTCCCTCTCCTCGACCATGGAGTCGATCGAGGCCGTTCTGGACCTCGACAAGCTGAGGGCAGACATCGCCGTGCTCGAGGAGCAGGCGGCCGCGCCGTCCCTGTGGGACAACCCGGACGAGGCGCAGAAGATCACCAGCAAGCTGTCCCACCTCCAGGCCGAGGTCAGGAAGGCGGAGACGCTGCGCGGACGGATCGACGATCTCGCCGTGCTCTTCGAGATGGCCGAGGAGGAGGACGACCCGGACACCCGCGCCGAGGCCGAGTCCGAGCTCACCGCCGTCCGCAAGGCACTGGACGAGATGGAGGTCCGCACGCTCCTCAGCGGTGAGTACGACGCCCGCGAGGCGCTCGTGAACATCCGCGCCGAGGCCGGCGGCGTCGACGCAGCCGACTTCGCCGAGAAGCTCCAGCGGATGTACCTGCGGTGGGCTGAGCAGAAGGGCTACAAGACCGAGGTCTACGAGACGTCGTACGCCGAAGAGGCCGGCATCAAGTCGACCACCTTCGCCGTGCAGATCCCCTACGCCTACGGCACCCTCTCCGTCGAGCAGGGCACCCACCGCCTCGTGCGCATCTCGCCCTTCGACAACCAGGGACGCCGCCAGACCTCCTTCGCGGGCGTCGAGATCCTCCCGGTGGTCGAGACGACCGACCACATCGAGATCGACGAGTCCGAACTGCGGGTGGACGTCTACCGGTCGTCCGGGCCCGGCGGCCAGGGCGTCAACACCACCGACTCCGCGGTGCGCCTCACCCACCTCCCCACCGGCATCGTCGTCTCCTGCCAGAACGAGCGGTCGCAGATCCAGAACAAGGCGACCGCGATGAACGTCCTCCAGGCCAAGCTGCTCGAGCGGCGCCGCCAGGAGGAGCAGGAGAAGATGAACGCCCTCAAGGGCGACGGCGGCAACTCCTGGGGCAACCAGATGCGTTCCTACGTGCTGCACCCGTACCAGATGGTCAAGGATCTGCGCACCGAGCACGAGGTCGGCAACCCCGAGGCCGTGTTCAACGGTGAGATCGACGGATTCCTGGAGGCCGGGATTCGCTGGCGCAAGCAGCAGGAGAAGTAACTTTGTCGACTTGAACACCGTCTGACAACTGCCGCCCGAAGGGCGGCAGTTGTCGTTTGTCGGGGTTTTACATCACACTCACAGGTTCCAATCCCCAGTAAATAAGACGCCCATGGACATTGCGCCCGAAATGGCCTTGACGTTGCTTTGAAAAATGGGAAGGGTGAAGCGCGGCATGCGTATCTCTGGGGCGCATGTGAACCGGGGGACTTCAGTAGCTTTCTCCGTTGATCACGGCCCCGAACGCCGCTCATAGACGATCAGCTACTGGGGGTAGCAACCACATGACGAAGAAGACGCGGATACGTGTCGCGCGGATCGCCGCAGGAGCCGTGATCGCGGCCGGCGCCTCGCTGACCGCCGCGGGTGCCGCTTCGGCGCTCGACATCGGCGTCGGCCTGAGTGTCGACCAGAAGGGTGTGGGCGTCGGAGTCGACGTCGACACCGACCCGGTCCCGCCCACCCCGCCGACCACCCCGCCCGGGACCAACGTCCCGACCGCGCCCTCCACCCCGGAGCCGCCGGCCACGCCCATCCCTCCGACGACTCCCGAGCCGCCGGCCACGCCGACCGCCCCGGGTACGCCCACCGACCCGGCCCCGACCGGCCCCGGTAACGGGAACGGCAATGGCAACGGGAACGGGAACGGCTCTGGGAACGGCAACGAGGGCGGTGGCGGCAACAACAACACCAACCCCGACGGCGGCTCCAACGACTCCGCCCAGGAGGCCGGCTCCTCGTCCCTGACCGACACCGGCTCCGACAACACCGGCTCCGGCAGCTCCGGCTCCGACGCGCAGGCCCAGGGCAACGGTCAGGAGCTCGCCGAGACCGGTGCCGCGCAGACCACCTTCCTGGTGATCGGCGCCGCCACGATGATCGCCGGCGGTATCGGCTTCCGTATCCTGCCGCGCCTGGTGAGCGGCCGCGGCGGCGCTGCTGCCTGACGGTAGCCGCTGCCGTACGGAACGTACGGCCGTGTGCACACGCATGGGGCCCGGAGCGCATCGCTCCGGGCCCCTCGCACGTCCTCAGCGGGCCGCTGCGGCCCTTACGCGGTCTGGTGCGCCAGCAGCGCCACAGCGGCGACCAGCACCGCCAGCAGCGCGACGAGCGCCATCGGGTTCAGCCCCGCGAAGAAGTTCTCGTGCTGCAGCCGCTCGCGGTTGGCGCGGCACACCGGGCACCGGCCCTCGCTCACGGGCGCCGCGCAGTTAGCGCACACCAGCCGGTCGTACGTCATGCGCTCGCCCTCCTTGCACCGGTTCCACGTGGACAACGCTCTCGGAAACGAGAACGTTCCCCCTCCACTGTGCCAGGTTCCGGCAAATTCAGCGCGGCCCTCTTGACGAAAGGGGGTGCGGGGCATGTGCGGCCGTCGCCCGGTACAAAAGCGCACAACAGTGGCGCAACCCCGTCCGGCGCCTGCGCTCGCGTACCCGTTTCGCGTATGGTCACGCTCATCTACCCCCGGCGACCCGTGGTGCATCCGTGATCCGATTCGACAACGTCTCCAAGGTCTACCCCAAACAGAGCCACCCTGCCCTCAGGGATGTGTCCCTCGAGGTCGAGAAGGGCGAGTTCGTCTTCCTCGTGGGGTCCTCCGGCTCCGGCAAGTCCACCTTCCTGCGGCTGATCCTCCGCGAGGAGCGGTGCAGCCAGGGCCAGGTGCACGTTCTGGGCAAGGACCTCGCGCGCCTCTCCAACTGGAAGGTGCCGCAGATGCGGCGCCAGCTGGGGACCGTGTTCCAGGACTTCCGCCTGCTGCCGAACAAGACGGTCGGCGAGAACGTCGCCTTCGCGCAGGAGGTCATCGGAAAGTCGCGCGGCGAGATCCGCAAGTCCGTGCCGCAGGTGCTCGACCTCGTCGGGCTCGGCGGCAAGGAGGACCGCAGGCCCGGTGAGTTGTCCGGTGGTGAACAGCAGCGCGTGGCCATCGCGCGCGCCTTCGTCAACCGCCCCAAGCTCCTCATCGCCGACGAGCCCACCGGCAACCTCGACCCGCAGACCTCCGTCGGCATCATGAAGCTGCTCGACCGCATCAACCGGACGGGCACGACCGTGGTGATGGCGACGCACGACCAGAACATCGTGGACCAGATGCGCAAGCGCGTCATCGAGCTGGAGAAGGGCCGCCTCGTCCGCGACCAGGCACGCGGCGTCTACGGCTACCAGCACTGACCGCCGTCTGACGACCGTCCACGGAAAGGCTTGACCACACGCCATGCGCGCCCAGTTCGTTCTGTCGGAGATCGGTGTGGGTCTCCGTCGCAACCTGACGATGACCTTCGCGGTCATCGTCTCCGTCGCCCTGTCCCTGGCGCTGTTCGGCGGTTCGCTGCTGATGAGCGACCAGGTGACGACCATGAAGGGCTACTGGTACGACAAGGTCAACGTCTCGGTCTTCCTCTGCAACAAGAGCGACGCCGAGTCCGACCCCAACTGCGCCAAGGGCGCCGTCACCGAGGACCAGAAGAAGGCGATCGTCACCGACCTCGACAAGATGTCGGTCGTCGAGAAGGTGACGTACGAGTCGCAGGACGACGCCTACAAGCACTACAAGGAGCAGTTCGGCGACTCCCCGCTGGCCAGCTCCCTCACGCCGGACCAGATGCAGGAGTCGTACCGCATCAAGCTGAAGGACCCGGAGAAGTACCAGGTCATCGCGACCGCCTTCGACGGGCGGGACGGCGTGCAGTCCGTGCAGGACCAGAAGGGCATCCTGGACAACCTCTTCGGACTGCTCAACGGCATGAACTGGGCCGCCCGCGCGGTGATGGCGCTGATGCTCGTCGTCGCGCTGATGCTCATCGTCAACACCGTGCGCGTCTCGGCGTTCAGCCGTCGGCGCGAGACCGGGATCATGCGTCTGGTGGGCGCCTCCGGCTTCTACATCCAGGCGCCGTTCATCGCGGAGGCCGCGGTCGCCGGACTCATCGGCGGCACGGTCGCGTGCGGATTCCTCGTTGTCGCGCGGTACTTCATCATCGACCACGGACTCGCTCTGTCGGAGAAGCTGAACCTGATCAACTTCATCGGCTGGGACGCCGTCCTGACGAAGCTCCCGCTCATCCTCGCGACCAGCCTGTTGATGCCCGCCCTGGCGGCGTTCTTCGCGTTGCGCAAGTACCTCAAGGTGTGACGCATGCCAAAAGGGCCGTACGGACAACCGTCCGTACGGCCCTTCTCCTTGTCCTAGACTCACCGCCATGTCAGGTCGTGACCTGTTCTGTCAGCCCCGCCGTCTCGGCCGCGGGGCCGCCCTGACATTGGTGTTCACGAGCGTGCTCGTCGCCGGTGCCGCGACAGGCTCCCTCCCCGTGGGTGAGCGCAGGGCCACGCCCGGCGAGACCCGCCAGGCCGCCCCCACCGGTCGCCACGAGGAGGTCGCCCGGGCCGCCGCCGAGGCCATGGCCGACGGCAAGTCCCCCATGGAGGCCGCCGAACGCGCCGTCAGCCGCAGCGGGGACCGCTGGGCCGCCGTCTACTCGCAGGGCGAGTACGAGGAGTTCGAGGAGGCCCTCGACGGCGAGTACACCGGCGTCGGCCTGTGGGCGCGCCAGGAGCGCGGCGGCCGTGTCGAGGTGACGAAGGTGGCCTCCGGCTCGCCCGCGGCGGCCGCCGGGATCCGCGAGGGCGACCAGCTGCGCCGCGTCGACGGCAAGAACGTCGACGGGCGCCCGGTCACGGAGGTCGTCTCCTTACTGCGCGGTGACGCCACGGACGCGCCCGCCGGCACCACCGTCCGCGTCGGCCTCCGGCGCGGCACGCACGCGTGGACCGAGACGCTGCGCCGGGCCCGCCTGTCCACGGACTCGGTCACCGTCCGACACCTCGCCGACGGTGTCACCGTCATCCGGATCGCCTCGTTCACCAAGGGCTCCGGCGACACCGTTCGCACCGCCGTACGACAGGCCCCTGCCGACGCCGGGATCGTCCTCGACCTGCGCGGCAACTCCGGCGGTCTGGTCACCGAGGCCGTCACCGCCGCCTCCGCGTTCCTCGACGGCGGCCTCGTCGCCACGTACGACGTGGACGGCGAACAGCGTGCCCTGCACGCCGACGCCGGCGGCGACACCACTCGGCCCCTGGTCGCCCTCGTCGACGGCGGCACGATGAGCGCGGCGGAGCTGCTCACCGGCGCCCTGAAGGACCGCGGCCGCGCGGTCGTCGTCGGCTCGCGCACCTTCGGCAAGGGGTCCGTCCAGATGCCGAGCCGGCTGCCCGACGGCTCCGTCGCGGAGCTCACCGTCGGCCACTACCGCACCCCCAACGGGCGCGGTGTCGACGGCACCGGCATCACCCCGGACCTGGAGGCCGACACGGGCGCGCTCCGGCGGGCGCAGGCCATCCTGAGCGGGCTCGGGGACGTGCCGTAATCGGCTTTCCCTCTCACCCCCTCGGAGTGCGAAAATGGCTGCACTATGAGCAAGGGAATGTACGTACCCAAGGAGTCCCAGCAGAAGCAGGGGACGGCCGCCAAGTCCCGGGACGGCGACAAGGGCGGCAAGCGCAAGATCGTCGCGCAGAACAAGAAGGCCCGTCACGACTACGCGATCATCGACACCTACGAGGCCGGGCTGGTGCTGACCGGCACCGAGGTGAAGTCGCTGCGCCAGGGGCGGACCTCGCTGGCCGACGGCTTCGTCCAGATCGACGGGGGTGAGGCGTGGCTGCACAACGCCCACATCCCCGAGTACAGCCAGGGCAGCTGGACCAACCACTCCGCGCGCCGCAAGCGCAAGCTGCTGCTGCACCGAGAGGAGATCGACAAGCTGGCGGTGAAGTCCGAGGAGACCGGTCACACGATCGTGCCCCTCGCCCTGTACTTCAAGGACGGCCGCGCCAAGGCCGAGATCGCGCTGGCGCGGGGCAAGAAGGAGTACGACAAGCGGCAGACGCTGCGTGAGCAGCAGGACCGCCGGGAGACCGACCGCGCGATCGCCGCGGCGAAGCGGAAGCAGCGCGGCGCGTAGCCCTGCGGGAATGCGCTGGCACCGACCTGCGTTGGTCACGTACGATGGCACCTGTGCCCCACGCCGGGCGCGAGCCCTCTTCGGAGGGATTGAAAAATCAACATGGGGATGATCGGTTTCGACAGCGGATGTTGAACCAGGGGAAGCGTGTCGAGGAAGCGGCAATGATCTCGTAAACCATATGTCGCAAAAAATAATCGCCAATACCAAGCGCGATTCCCAGTCCTTCGCCCTCGCTGCCTAATAAGCAGTGAGTGAGGGACCCTTAATGGGTGTCAGCCCGGGAGTGTTCCCGACCCGGATCCTGGCATAATCTAGGGAACTAAACCAGCGAGCCCGGTCACGGGGTTCGCTGGGAAATCAAACAGTGACTGGGCCCGTCGGCGACTTGTTCGCGTGATCGCCGGGGCCGAGAAAATCGCAGCGAACTGCACACGGAGAAGCCCTGATTTTGCACCGTTGGACGCGGGTTCGATTCCCGCCATCTCCACACGATCGGGAGGTCTTCGGACCTCCCAACCCATGTGGGCGAAAGCCCCGCTGCTTGCGAGCAGCGGGGCTTTCGCCTTGTGGAGGGGGATATGGGTGTGAAAGCTGAGCCGGCCGCTGAGCGGTACGAGACGGATTTCGGGCTCAGCGGGGTGACGGAGGGGTTCGTCTTCGCGCGGTGCGACAGCGCGGAGGACGCGCTCGCGCTGATCGTGGCGCGCCTCGACGCGGACGACGCCGAGCACTTCGTGGACTGGTCGCGGATGGACGACATGGACCAGGACCAGCGGAAGGTCTACGGCTGGGACGTCTTCCACGACGACTGGGGGTACATCGCCGAGCTGCGCCAGGACCTGCGGGCACTGCTGGACTCCAGGCTGCCGGACGACGAACTCGCCGAGGTGTGGAGCGCGGCCACCGGTGGCGCCTGGCGCCCCGAGGCACATGGCATGAGCGTGCGCGACTGGCTTCGGCGGATCGACGAGACGTGCGCGGGCCGTACGCCCCGCAAGGAGCTCGGTCGGCGCCCGGGGCCGTATCACGGGTTCTGGCGGCCGCAGCCGGAAGGCGAGATGCGGAACAGGGCGGTCGCGGAGATCCGACGGTCCGGTGCGGCACTGGGACGGGTGGCGGCCCCGCTGGAACGGGTGGCCGGCGACGTGAACGCCGACCTCGGGTACCGCCTGTACCTGCGGGCCATGAAGGCGTCCTCCGTCCCGGTCGACCTGGACCAGTACGACCGCTACCAGGACCTGGGCTGCCGGTTCGGGCATCCCCTCCGTCTGGGCCACGACGGGCTGCGCGTCCTGTGGCCCCGCTTCGACGCGACCGACGTGGTCCGGCCCCGCATGGAAGGGGTTTTCATCGGGCTGCCGTGGCTGGGGGGTACGACCGACGAGGACGTGCGGAGCGCCCTCGCCGACCGCCCGGGCGACGTTCCGGGTTCCGACGCCTACGTGGCGCTGGAGGACTCGCTGCGACTCCTTCAGTCACCGCTGTCCGACGAGACGCTCGGCCTCCTGTGGCGCGAGACCAGCGATCGCGGCGACCACGCCGACCGGCTCGCCGCCGATCCGCGAGGCGCGCTGCGCCGGATCGCCGGGCTGTGCGTCGAGCGGCTGCGGGAGATCGACCCCGGGTTCACGCCCGACATCTTGCCCGCCCGCATCGAAAGGGCCGACGAGGTGCTGAGGATGCTGGACGGGAGGCTGCCGGAACCGACGGCGGACGCGCTGACCGCGGTCGTGACCAGCGTCGATCCCGACCTCGGCCAGCGGTTCCACACGCGGATCCTGGACGAGCGGGCGAAGTGGTGAGCCACCCCACCGAACCCCGCCACCTCCTCGTCCGCGCCCAGGGTGACCCCTGGCCCCTGTACACGGGCGACGAACCTCTCGACCTGAACCTCCCCGACACCCTCGCCGACCGACTGCGCTCCTGGACCCTGGCCCGCCCGCCGGGCGGCTTCACCGCCCGCCCGGCGCTGCGCAAGCACGTCTCCGCAGGGCTGGAGGCCGCCCAGGCGCTGGCGAAACACCTCGGCCCTGCCTGGGCGGTCCAGTACTGGGACGAGCGGCACCGCACCGCCAAGTACATCTGCTGGGGATGCGGACGCACGTCCTTCACCTCCGACGCCCACGGCAACCCGCCGCACCCCCTCCACATCGTCGTCGAGGCCGAGTACGCGTGGCATCCGCTGCGCGCCGACGGGTTCGGGGACTTCGCCCCCGACGACCCCGCCGCCGCGCTCGACCTCTCCGACGCCCTGGTGGCCGACCTCAAGGCCTGGGCCCAGAGCCACAAGGCGGTCATCGACCACTGGCTGGAGCACCGCGACGACACCCAGGAGCGGGCCGCCGTCGAGCGACTGTGGCGAGAGGGCGAACTCCTCACCGAGCGCGTCGCCCGCGAACTGCCCCCGGGCCGTACCGTCACCTACCGAGGCCTCTGACCAGGCTGAACGCACCTACGGGGCTTCAGGCGTCGCGTGGTGCCGTGCTCGCGCGTTCCGTCAGTCGGGGCGGCAGCAGTGTCGCCTCCGGTACGTCGTCGCCGCCCAGCTTGCGCATCAGCAGCTCCACCGCCCGCTCGCCCACCTCGGCGGACGGCAGGGCGACGGAGGTGACGGGCACCCGGACGCTCTCGGCGAGTTCGTCGGGGCAGATGGCGGTGACGGACAGATCGCCGGGCACCCGCAGCCCGAGCTGCTCGAAAGCGTCGATCAGCGGCTCCAGGACCGGCTCGTTGTGCACGACGACCCCGGTCAGCGCCGGCTGCTCGCGCAGCAGCTGCTCGGCGACCCGGCGGGCGGCGGCGGGCCCGGCCTCGCACGGATGGACGGCGGACGCCAGCCCGCTGCGGTCGGCGGCGGCGGTGAACCCCTGCACCACGCGCTGCGCGAACGCCGTCCCGCGCACGTACACCTCCGGCGGTGACCCGACGAGGGCCACCACCCGGTGCCCGAGCCGCGCCAGATGGTCCACGCAGGCCTCGCCGGCCGCCCGGAAGTCGAGGTCGATGCAGGTCAGGCCCTCGGAGTCGGAGGGGAACCCGATCATCACGGACGGTCTCTCCAACGAGCGCAGCAGCGGCAGCCTGGGGTCGTCGAGCTGGACGTCCATCACGATCAGCGCGTCGACCAGCGCGGTGTCCGCGACCCGCCGCAGCCCCTCCTCGCCCTCCTCCTGGGTGAGCAGCAGGACGTCGTGGTCGTGCCGGCGCGCGGTGGTGACCACGGACACCGCGAACTGCATGACGACGGGGACATGGATCCCCGCCCGCAGCGGTACGACCAACGCCAGCACGTTCGACTTGCTGCTGGCCAGCGCCCGGGCCCCCGCGTGCGGGCGGTAGCCCAGCTCGCGGATGGCCGCCTCGACGCGCTGCCGGGTCTCCTCGGAGATCGGGCGCTTGCCGCTCAGCGCGTACGAGACCGTGCTGGGCGAGACACCGGCATGCTTCGCCACATCGGTGATCTTGACCATCAGCCCAGCTCCAGGGTGAGGAAGCCGGTCCCCGCCTGCGCCCGCGCGATCCGCTCCCCGGCCGCCAGCGCCCAGGGCGCCGAGGGATCACTGGAGGACGCCCGCAGCGTGTCCCCCTCCCGTACGACGGTGAAGGTCACGTCCCCGACCGGCACCGTCACCTGGGCGCCCCGCCGCAGTCCGTACGCCCGCAGGGTGACCCCGTCGGCGTGCGGATAGTCGGGCCGGTCGTCCACCGCGCCCACCGGGATCACCGCACCCGGCCGCACAAGCAGCGGCACGCTGAGGAACTCGTGCTTCTCGCGCACCCAGCGCGGCCCGGTCACGGTCTCCCCGGTGACGAAGTGGGTCCACGTGCCCTCGGGGACGTAGTAGGAGACGTCCCCCTCGTCGCAGAACACGGGCGCCACCAGCAGGTCCGGCCCGAGCATGTACTGCCGCTCCAGATGCGCGCACCCGGGGTCGTCCGGGAACTCCAGCACCATCGCCCGCATCATCGGCAGGCCCTCGGTGTGAGCGATGCGGGCGGCCTCGTAGAGATAGGGCATGAGCCGGAGCTTCAGCCGGGTGAAGTGCCGCAGCACGTCCACCGACTCCTCGTCGAACAGCCATGGCACCCGGTAGGAGGAGGAGCCGTGCAGGCGGCTGTGCGAGGAGAGCAGGCCGAAGGCCAGCCACCGCTTGAAGAGGGCCGGAGTGGGCGTGCCCTCGAAGCCGCCGATGTCGTGGCTCCAGAAACCGAAGCCGGAGAGGCCGAGCGAGAGCCCGCCGCGCAGCGACTCCGCCATCGACTCGTACGTCGCCTCGCAGTCGCCGCCCCAGTGCACGGGGAAGCGCTGGCTCCCGGTGGTCGCCGACCGGGCGAAGAGGACCGCCTCGCTCTCGCCCCGGTGCCCCCGCAGCACGTCGAAGACCGTGCGGTTGTAGAGATACGTGTAGTAGTTGTGCATCCGCTCCGGGTCGGAGCCGTCGGACCAGGCCACGTCGAGCGGGACGCGCTCGCCGAAGTCGGTCTTGAAGCAGTCGACGCCCTGCGCGAGCAGCGCCTCCAGCTTCGCCGCGTACCAGTCGCGGGCGGCCGGGCTGCTGAAGTCGACCAGCGCCATGCCGGGCTGCCACATGTCCCACTGCCAGACGCTCCCGTCCGGCCGCTTCAGCAGATGCCCGAGTGCCTTGCCCTCCGCGAACAACGGCGACCTCTGCGCGATGTACGGGTTGATCCACACACAGATCCGCAGGCCACGCTCCTTCAACCGCGCGAGCATGCCCTCCGGGTCGGGGAAGACCCGCGGATCCCACTGGAAGTCGCACCAGTTGAACTCGCGCATCCAGAAGCAGTCGAAGTGGAAAACGGACAGCGGCAGTTCGCGCTCCCGCATGCCGTCGATGAAGGAGGTGACGGTCTCCTCGTCGTACGAGGTGGTGAACGACGTCGACAGCCACAGCCCGAACGACCAGGCGGGCGGCAGGGCCGGGCGGCCGGTGAGGGCCGTGTACTTGCGCAGGATGTCCTTCGGGGTCGGCCCGTAGATGACGTAGTACGTCAACTGCTGGGTCTCCGCGCTGAACTGCGCCCGCGACACGACCTC
This sequence comes from Streptomyces sp. NPDC002888, assembly GCF_042888465.1. Taxonomy (NCBI): domain Bacteria; kingdom Bacillati; phylum Actinomycetota; class Actinomycetes; order Kitasatosporales; family Streptomycetaceae; genus Streptomyces; species Streptomyces sp. NPDC002888. The sequence goes on from NZ_JBIAPU010000013.1 coordinate 74,893, forward strand.
CGAGGCGACCTCGAAGGACACCTTGCCCGGGTGGTCGACGAAGACGCCGTAGCCCGCGTCGGTCAGATAGAAGGGGACGTTCTTGTAGGCCTGCTCGCTGCAGGTGCCCCCGTCGGCCTGCCAGACGTCGACGACCTGGCCGTTCTTGACCAGCGGGCCGAAGCGTTCACCGAGGCCGTAGACGCTGGTCCCCACCCCCAGGTTGAGCTGCTCGCGCAGATAGTGGGCGCCCGTGGCGTCGCGCATGATGCCCATGCTCTTGTGTCCGCTGGAGGTGAGGACGCGGCCGTGGGCGAGGAACTCGACGTTCCAGGGGCCGCCCCGGGCGACCTTCACGGACAGGGCGCCGGAGGTCAGGGTCGCGTGCTCGTCGTCGTAGGAGACCTGGGGGGTGGTCCCGCCCTCGGTGAGCTCGAACTCGGGGCCGCGCTGCTCCTCGCCCGTGAAGTGGGTCAGGGTGAGGCCGATGACGTCGGGCATCGGGGTGTGCGCGTTGATCGTCATGACCGGTCCCGTCATCAGGTCGCCGCGCGAGCGGATGGGCCGGGTGGGCGCGTGGATCTCCAGCGTGCCGTCCGACGCGGTGACGTCGAGCACCTCGGCCGGGTGGGCCGCGATGACGCCCTCGCGCAGCAGCCAGTAACCGTCGGTGAACTTCATAGGTGGGGGGTCCTTACTTCACTGCTCCCACCGCGATGCCGCGGGTGAGCGTTCGCTGGAAGACGAGGAAGAACACGAGGGCGGGGAGCACGCCGAGCAGGGCCGCCGCGTTGGTCATGGTGGCGTCCATCAGGCGCTGGCCCTGGAGGACGCCGAGAGCCACCGAGACGGTCTGGTTGTCGTTGGAGATCAGCATGACCAGGGGGAGCAGGAACTCGTTCCAGGTCCAGATGAAGAAGAAGACCATCAGCACACCGAGGGTGGGGCGGCTGACGGGGACGATGATCCGCCACAGGACCTGCCACTTGTTCGCGCCGTCGATACGGGCGGCCTCGATGATCTCCCGGGGGAACTGGCCGAGCACGGAGGACAGGAGATAGGTGCCGAAGGCCGCCTGGATCACCGTGAAGACGATGATCACGCTGAGCCTGGTGTCGTACAGGCCGGCCTGCTTGCTCAGGTAGTACACCGGGTAGACCAGTGCCTCCTGCGGCAGCATGTTGGCGAGGACGAAGAAGGCCAGCACCCAGGTGCGGCCCTTGATGCGGCCGATGCCGATCGCGTAGGCGTTGAGGACCGACAGCACCACCGCGAGGACCGCCACCGAGCCGCTGATCAGGACCGAGTTCACCAGCTTCTGGCTGTAGTCCACCCGCTCCCAGAAGTCCTTCAGACCGTCCAGATAGAGACCGTCGGGCAGGCTCAGCGGACCGTTCTGGGAGTAGTCGGCCGGGGACTTGACCGCGTTGACCGCCACGATCAGGAACGGGACGACCATGAAGAGGGCGCCGAGGCAGAGGGCGATCAGGACCGGGTAGCGGCGCAGGGCCGTCGTCATGTGCGCACCCCTTCCTCGGCGTCCTCCGCGCGGGTCTGGAGCTTCAGGCCGACCAGCGAGAGGGCAAGGATGATCACGGTCAGGACGGTGGAGATCGCGGCGCCGTAGCCGACCTGGGTCTTCTCGAAGAACGTGGTGAAGGAGAAGTAGGAGGGGACGTTCGTGGCGCCGCCCGGCCCGCCCTTGGTGAGGACGTACACCGCGCCGAACACCTTCAGGGCGGCGATGCTGCACCAGGTGAGGACGACATAGGTCTCCGGACGGATCTGCGGCAGCGTGATGTGCCGGAAGCGGCGCCACCAGCCGGCGCCGTCCAGCTCGGCCGCCTCGTACAGCTGCGGGTCGACGCGTTGCAGTCCGGCCATGAAGACGACCAGCGGGAAGCCGATCTGCACCCACACCATCACGCCCATCACGCTGTAGAGCGCGAGATCGGGGTCGCCGAGCCAGTCCTGCTGCCAGGAGTCCAGGCCCACTGCCTTGAGGAGCTCGTTGAGCGAGCCGTTGTCCGGGGCCAGGATCCAGCTCCAGACGATCCCCGCGACCGCGATCGGCAGCACCTGGGGGAGGTAGAAGCAGGCGCGCAGTACGGCGGCTGTCCTGGCCCCGAAGTGCTTGCCGACGAAGTCGAACAGGGCGGCCGCCAGAAGCAGCCCGAGGACCGTGGGGATCGCCGCCATGGCGACGACCATGAACAGGCTGTGCCGGAAGGACTCCCAGAACTCCGAGTCGTCCAGCAGCTCGCGGTAGTTGGCGAGCCCGGACCACTTCGGGCTGCCCACCCCCTGCCAGTCGGTGAAGCTGACGCCCGTGTTCATCAGGAACGGAACGACGATCACGGCGAGGAAGGCGAGGGCGCCCGGGAGCAGGAACAGCGCGTACGAGGAGCCGGGGCGGCGCGGGGGCCGGGGGCCGGGGCCCTTGTCGACCACCCGCGCGTTCCGTTCGACGGTCACCGTCATTGTTTCGGCGCGCCCTTGTCGTAGGCCTCCTGGAGGGCGTCGAGGTACGCGTCCGGTTTCCCGCTGCCGGTGATCAGCTTCTGGGTCTCGGAGACGAGGACGTCGTAGAAGCCGGCGACCGGCCAGTCGGGGTAGAAGGCGAGACCGTCCCGCCCGCTCAGGGTGTTGAAGTTGGCGATGAGGGCCTTGGCCTTGGGGTCGGTGATGGCGTTCGCGTCGGCCGCGACCGGGACGCCGCCCTTGTTGCCGAGGAGGTCCTGGATCTTCTTCGACATGGTGATGTCGATGAAGTCGTAGGCGAGATCCTTGTTCTTGGCGTTCTTGGGGACGACCCACAGGTTGCCGCCGGAGCCGAGGGTCAGGTTCGAGCCGGGCCACAGGAAAGTGCCCCAGTCGAACTTCGCCTCGTCCTGGAAGCGGCCGTACCACCAGCTGCCGGAGAACAGGATCGGCGACTTGCCCTGGATGAAGGAGACGCCCGCCTCCTCGGCCTTCGCGCTGGTGGAGTTCTTGGCGATGTACCCCTTCTTCACCCAGTCGGCGAAGGTCTCGGCGGCGTACGTCCAGGCCTGGTCGTGGAAGTCGGTCTTGCCCTTGTACAGCTCGTACGAGTCGACCCAGGAGCGGTCGGCCTTGGAGAGGGCGAGCTGGTAGAGGTACTGCTGGGCGATGTACTCGGCGCCCGCGTTGGAGAGCGGGGTGACGCCGTTCTTGACGAAGGTGTCCATCGCGGCGGTCAGGTCGTCGAACGTCTTCGGCTCGGCGATCTTGTACTTGGCGAAGAGGTCCTTGTTGTAGAAGGCCATCGTGTACTCGGCGTAGTTGGGCACGCCGTACCACTTGCCGGAGCCCATCACGCCGTTGGTGTCGTACACGCTGGTCGTGCGCACGCCCGCGCTCAGCTTCTTGTCCCAGCCGCGCTGGGTCGCCTCGGCGGACAGGTCGGTGAGGAGTCCCTGCTTGGAGAGCAGGCCCGCCGTCGCGTTGCCCTTGTTGTACTCCATGAGGTCGGGGGCGTCGGAGGAGTTCAGGACCATCGGGGCGGTCTTCTGGATCTGCTCGAAGCTCTTCTCCTCGTACTTCACCTTCACGCCCGGGTGCGTGGCCTCGAACTCCTTGATGGCCTCGTTCCAGGCGGCGCCCATCGCGCTGTTCGGGGCCTCGTAGTGCCACAGCCGCAGGGTCTTGCCGTCGGAGGAGCCGCCGTCCGATCCGCCGCAGGAGGTCATGAGCAGGGATCCGGCCAGGACCACCGCGCTCGCCACCACACGCCTTCGTGCCGTCAACATCCAGTCTCTCCAGGAGGTCGGAGTCGGATGGGTCTGGGCGCCGCGCAGGGGTTCGTCGAATCGATTCGATGCGCGGCGTCGAAGCGCTTCGACGGGTGAAGGTATGTGGCGGCTGTGAGCGCGTCAATGGGGTGTGCACGAATTGCCGTGGCGTGCGGGGCGGGCGAGAGCGATCAGCAGGGCCGTCCTGCCGGGCGGGCCAGGGTGAGCAGCAGGCCTGTGGCCGCGGCCGTCACCGGCACCCCGAATCCGGCCGTCGGGGACACGTGCTCGACGACCCATCCGCCGGCCGCGCTGCCGCAGGCGATGCCGCCGAGCAGGGCGGTCACCGCGAGGGACATGCCCTCGTTCAGGCGGCCGGGCGGGGTGCGTTCCTGGACGAGGGCCATGCTGGTGACCATGGTCGGGGCGGTCGCCATCCCGGCGACCAGCAGCGTGCCGGCCAGGGCGAGGAGCGAGCCGGTCAGGGCCGCCGCTAGCAGCGGCAGCGTCAGCAGGGCCGTCATCGCGGCGACGCACCCCGGGTAGTGGGACTCGGCAGGCCCGGTCGGCTTCATCGCCCCGTAGACCAGGCCCGCCACGCACGAGCCGGCCGCCTGGAGCGCGAGCACGACACCCGCCGCCGTACGGTGCCCCTGTGCGTCCGCGAACGCGATGGTGACGACCTCCGTCGCGCCGAACACCGCCCCCACGGCGAGGCAGACGGCGAGCAGCGGCGGTATGCCGGGGGCGCGGTAGGGGGCGCCGCCGGGCGGACGGCGCTGCGGGGGCGGCTCGGTCGAGCGCTGGGCGGCGAACAGCAGCACGCCGGTCACCAGCAGCACCACGCCGACCAGGGTGCCCGCCTCCGGGAAGAACGTGCCGCACAGGAAGGCCGCGAGGACCGGGCCCAGCATGAAGCACAGCTCGTCCGCGGCCTGCTCGAAGGAGTTCGCGGTGTGCAGGGCGCGGGCGTCGCCCTTCAGCAGGTGGGCCCAGCGGGCCCGGGACATCCCGCCCGTGTTGGGCGTCGTCGCGGTGGCGGCGTAGGCGGCGAACAGCGTCCAGCCGGGGGCCCCGTGGCGCACGCACAGCAGCAGCGCCAGCGAGCCGAGGGCGGCGACCAGCGTGGCCGGTACGGCGATCCGGGCCTGGCCGTAGCGGTCGACCAGCCGCGCCGTCCAGGGGGCGACCAGCGCGGTCGTCGCGAGGCCGGTCGCGGTGACCGCGCCGGCGAGGGCGTACGAGCCACGCGTACCGGCGATCATCACGACCGCGCTCACGCTGAACATGCCCATGGGCAGCCGTGCGATCAGGTTCCCGAGGGTGAACGCGCGGGCGCCGGGGAGGGCGAGGAGACGGCGGTAGGGGCCGGACGGGCGTCGGCGAGCCGGACGGCGGCGGGTGTCCCGGCCGGGGTCCCTGCCGGGGCCCCGGCGGGGGCCGAAGTCGACGGCGACCAGCGTGTCGGCGGTGACGGTGTACAGGGGAGGTCTGCGGGAGGTCGGTTGCGGCATGCCCTCACAGTCGCCTGGGAGTGATCACGGGGTCCAACACCTGCTCCGTACCGATTGACGCACCCCCGTTGTAAGTTCGCCGGATGCCCCAGCACCTGGACCCCCGACTCCTGCGCGCCTTCCTCGCCGTCGCCGAGGAACTGCACTTCACGCGGGCCGCGACCCGCCTCTACGTCGCTCAGCAGGCGCTCAGCCGGGATGTGCGGCGGCTGGAGCGGGAGCTGGGCGCGGAGTTGTTCGTGCGGACGACCCGGCAGGTGACGCTGACGGCCGACGGCGAGCGGCTGGTGCCGTACGCGCGCCGCGTGCTGGAGGCGCAGGACGCGCTGCTGGCCGTGTTCGGGCAGGCCAGGCCCCTGCTCGTGGACCTCAACTCCCCGGGCCTGGGCACCGGGCGCCGGGTGCTGCACCGGGCGCGCGAACTGGCCCCCGGGCACGAGCTGATGGCCCGCTATGAGAGCGGGCTGACGGGGGCCGCGGGCGAGATGATCGCGGGCCGCCTCGACGCGTCGTTCGGCCGGTTCGCGGGCCTGGCCCCGGCGTTGCGGTCCCAGCTCGACCACCAGCCCGTACGCCTCGAACCGATGGCCGTGGTGCTGCCCGAGGGGCACCGGCTGGCGTCGCTGGAGGAGGTGCCGCTGGCCGCGCTGGCGGGGGAGCGTGTGTATGTGGGCGCCGGGAACCCGCGCACCCAGGAGTGGACCGATCTCGGCCACCGGCTGTTCGACGGGCGGGGGATCGAGGTGGCGCCGGCCGTACCGCTGGCCGTCGGGGACGAGGAGTTCCGGCGGATCATGTCGAAGACGGGCAATCCCATCCTCGCAGTGGTGAATTTTCCGGCCATGCCTGGAACGGTGCTGCGGCCGCTCGTCGATCCCGTTCCGCTCTCCCCGGTGTCACTGGTGTGGCGGAAGGGCCTGGTCCATCCGGGATTCGATGCGCTTCGACGGGCCGCGGCCCGGCTGTCGGCCGAGGAGGGGTGGCTGGCTCGGCCCGCAAATGGATGGATTCCGGCCATAGACGTGGACATGCTAAAAACCGGCAATTGACGCGTTGACGCACTTACCGGTCGCGTCTGCGCTAGATTCAGGGCCCCCGAGCGCCCTGTGTCAAGGGGGCGCGCAAAATCCGGTGGGGGCCGGATTCCATCGACGTGCGCTCGGGTCGTTTCGCGCACCCGGAATCGTCCCGTGGGGGGAACAGCGCACGTGAAGAAATGGCGGAAAGACGCTCAACCGGAATGGCCCGATGCGGCATCCGCGACCCGAAGCACACCGGTGACGGGCGTCAACACACAGGAGTTCCCGGCAACCGGAGCGAGCGACGCCCCACCGGTCTCGGTGGCAGAGCTGCCCGGGACCGAGGTCCGGGACCCCTGGCAGGAGCAGCAGGACGACAGCGGGGCCGCGGCCAACGACCCGCGGGAGGTGACCGTCCAGCTCGACTCCGCGCGGTTCGGTGACGCCGTACCGCAGGGCACGGGCGAGGCGGGCGACACCCAGGAAGCTTCCGACGGGCCGGTGTTCGTCGACGAGACCGGCCGCCGCCGACTCCGCATCCGCCGCCTCGGCATCTGCGTGGGCATCGCCTGCGCCGCCTACGCCGTCGTCATCGTCGGCACGCTCCTGTCCGGCAACTCCGACGCGCCCTGGCTGCCGGTGCCGGTCCAGGACGACGACAAACCCGCGGTCGAGGTCGAGGCCGACAGCCCACCGCAGCCCAGCAGGACGGCCGCTCCGGTCCTGCCTCCGGTCGGCCCCCTCCTGCCCGGCCCGGTCGGCCCGTTCCTGCCCGGCGTGAGGGCCACGCCCTCCGTGGGCGGCGTGGCCCTCACTCCGGGGAGCACGCCGCGCCCCAGTGCCTCCGCCGGCCTGCCCGGACCGAGCCCGTCCGTCAAACCCGGGCCCACGACCAGCGCTCCCGTCAAGCCGACCCCGGGCGTCACCACGCCCGGCCCGGCCCCCGGTTCGAGCGCGCCGGTCCTGCCGCCGCCGTCCTCCCCGCAGCCCTCCCCGACGAGCGACAGCCCCTCGCCCGTCGCCTCCCCGTCCCCGGCCGGGGACGGCACCGGCACCATGGCCGAGGGAACGCCCTCGCCGGTGCCCACCGCGTCCGAGGCGACGCCGTCCGCGGCGCCCGACCCGTCGAGCCCCGCCTCCCCGTCCCCGGAGAACGTCGTCTGATGGCACCCCGTACCAACCGTCGATCCGCCAAGAAGACCGGGAAAGCAGGCGGTTCGACGGCCGCTCGACGACGCCCGCTTCCGATGCGGCAACTGCTGCCCCTCCTGCTCCTGCTCGCGCTGACGGCCATGCTGATGCTGCGCGGCTACGTACACAGCGAGATCCTCGCCGACCACCGCATCGGGCCCGAGGCCGCCGCCGACCGGGTGCCCGAGAAGATCCTCGAGGGCGGCCCCGTCATCGACACCCGGGGCGCCACCGACACCACCCTCGACGTGCCCGACGGCCGGATCGTCCTCACCTTCGACGACGGCCCCGACCCGACCTGGACGCCCAAGGTCCTCGACGTGCTGAAGAAGCACCACGCGCACGGCGTCTTCTTCATCACCGGCACCATGGCCTCCCGCTACCCCGACCTGGTCCGGCGCATGGCGGCCGAGGGCCACGAGATCGGCCTGCACACCTTCAACCACCCCGACCTCTCCCTGCAGACCAAGAAGCGCATCGACTGGGAGCTGACCCAGAACCAGATGGCGCTCGCGGGCGCGGTCGGCATCCGCTCCTCGCTGTTCCGGCCGCCGTACTCCTCCAGCGCCTCCGCCATGGACAACAAGTCCTGGCCGGTCACCCGATACGTCGGCAGCCACGGCTACATCACCGTCCTCACCACCGCCGACAGCGAGGACTGGCGCAGGCCCGGCGTCGCGGAGATCGTCCGCAACTCCACCCCGAAGGACGGCAAGGGCGCCATCGTCCTGATGCACGACTCCGGCGGCGACCGCCACCAGACCGTCCAGGCCCTCGACCGGCTCCTGCCCGAACTCAAGGAGCGCGGCTACCGGTTCCAGAACCTCACCGAAGCCCTGAACGCCCCGTCCGCGCACACCGAGGTCACCGGCCTCGACCTGTGGCAGGGCAGGGCCTGGGTCTTCCTGGTGGGGGCCTCCGACACCATCACCACCGTCCTGGTCGTCGGCCTCGCGGTGATCGGCTTCCTGGTCCTCGCCCGCTTCGGCCTGATGCTGCTGCTGTCCGCCATCCACGTCCGCCGCACCCGCCGACGCGGCTTCACCTGGGGCCCGGACGCGCCGGTCACCGAACCGGTGTCGGTGCTGGTCCCGGCGTACAACGAGGCCAAGTGCATCGAGAACACCGTGCGTTCCCTGATGCGCAGCGAGCACCCCGTCGAGGTCCTCGTCATCGACGACGGCTCCGCCGACGGCACGGCCCGCATCGTGGAGAACCTGGACCTGCCGAACGTACGCGTCGTCAGACAGCTCAACGCGGGCAAGCCCGCCGCCCTCAACCGCGGCATCGCCAACGCCCGGCACGACCTGATCGTGATGATGGACGGCGACACCGTCTTCGAACCGGCCACCGTCCGCGAACTCGTCCAGCCCTTCGCCGACCCGCGCGTCGGCGCCGTCGCCGGCAACGCCAAGGTCGGCAACAAGGACACCCTCATCGGCGCCTGGCAGCACATCGAGTACGTGATGGGCTTCAACCTCGACCGCCGTATGTACGACGTCCTGCGGTGCATGCCCACGATCCCCGGCGCGGTCGGCGCCTTCCGCCGCAGCGCCCTGGACCGCGTCGGCGGCATGAGCGACGACACCCTCGCCGAGGACACCGACATCACCATGGCCATCCACCGCGACGGCTGGCGGGTGGTGTACGCGGAGAAGGCCCGCGCCTGGACGGAGGCCCCGGAGTCGGTCCAGCAGCTGTGGTCGCAGCGCTACCGCTGGTCGTACGGCACCATGCAGGCGATCTGGAAGCACCGCCGCGCGCTCGTCGAACGGGGCCCCTCGGGCCGCTTCGGCCGGGTGGGCCTGCCCCTGGTCGCGCTGTTCATGATCGTCGCCCCGCTCCTGGCGCCCCTGTTCGACGTGTTCCTCTTCTACGGACTGGTCTTCGGGCCCACGGGCAAGACGATCGCCGCCTGGTTCGGAGTGCTCGCCATCCAGGCCGCCTGCGCCGCGTACGCCTTCGTCCTCGACCGCGAACGCCTGACCCCGCTGATCTCGCTGCCCCTCCAGCAGCTCCTCTACCGCCAGCTCATGTACGTCGTCCTGCTCCAGTCCTGGATCACCGCCCTGACCGGTGGCCGGCTGCGCTGGCAGAAGCTGCGGCGCATGGGCCAGGTGTCCGCGCCGCCCGCCGAGGCGGAACCGCGCCGGCAGTCCGTGGACCAGGAGGCGGCCCGATGAGCACGACTCCCACCCTGCCGTCCGACACACAGGACGAGCCGGTCCCGGTCGAACCGCCGCGCAGGGCACCGGTCCGCGACCGCTACTTCGACCTGCTGCGCGCGATCGCCCTCTTCCGCGTCGTCTTCTACCACCTGATGGGCTGGGCCTGGCTGCCCGTGGTGTTCCCGTCGATGGGCGTGATGTTCGCCCTCGCCGGCAACCTCATGGCCCGCTCCCTGAAGCGTCCCGCCGTGCAGGTCGTACGCGGCCGGCTGCGCCGCCTGCTGCCGCCGCTGTGGCTGCTCGGCGCGGTCGGCGTGACCGGCATGCTGCTCCAGGGCTGGGGGCCGGACTCCGAGGGGCACCCGGGCTGGTGGTGGCTCCACCTCACCTTCTGGATCCTGCCGCTGAGCGAACCGCAGGCCGCCGAGACCCTGCCCGGCGTCCACGGATTCCTCGGCGAGGACTGGGCGGCCCAGCTCGCCGTCCCGCTCTGGTACGTCCGCGCCTACCTCTGGTACGTCCTGCTCTCCCCGTTCCTGCTCAAGGCCCTGCGGGCGCTGCCGTGGCCGACGATCCTCGCCCCGATCGCCCTCACCGGCGCCCTCACCTGGGGCTGGATCGACCTCCCCAGCACGCGGATCGACTCCGCCGTCGCCGACTTCGCCACCTTCGGCGCCTGCTGGCTCCTCGGCATGGCCCACCAGGAGGGCATCTTGAAACGGCTGCCCCGCTACGTCGTCCCGTCCGTGGCGCCCGCCGTCGCCGCCGTGGGCCTCTGGTACGCCCTCACCCACGGCTTCCGGCCCGGCCACGACCTCGACGACATCCCCTTCGGCCAGGCCCTGTGGTCCTTCGCGACGGTGCTGCTGCTCCTGCACCTCAGCCCGACCTGGACCGAGTGGCCGCGCCGGCTGCGCCGCTGGGACCGCCTGATCACGCTCCTCAACTCCCGCGCGGTGACGATCTACCTCTGGCACAACGTGTGCATCGTCGTCGCGGCGATGCTGTGGGACCGGCTGTGGGGCTTCGAGGTGCTGGAGCTGCACTTCTCCTGGCTCCTTGTGAGCTCCTGGCCGGTGCTCGTCCTCGTCTGGATCCTCGTCGCCGGCTGTGTCGTCTGCTTCGGCTGGGCGGAGGACCTGGCGGCGCGGCGCAGGCCCAGGCTGTGGCCGGACGGGGCTCAGCGGCAGCGCGGGCGCGGCCGTGTCCGGGCGGGAGTGCACCGGGCCTGAGGCTCGGGTGCGCGGCACCGTACTCGGCTACGGTGTGGGGGACGGGTGCCGAGGTCGGCGGAAAAGACCTCTCATCCCGTCCTCCTCGAAGGTGAGAGCAAAGTTCCTTTCCGGTCACCCGCAGCCACAGACAGGAAACGCGCCCTCCCTACCTTCGGGACTCAACACCGCTCAATCGCCCTGAACCACCCGAGCACCCGAGCCCCGAAGCCCCGTGGAGGCGTCATGACAGCCCCTGGTACAGCCCCCGCACGAAGCAGGGGAGGTCGCTGGATCGAGCACTGGGATCCCGAGGACGAGACCTTCTGGCAGCAGAGCGGCGAGAAGATCGCCCGCCGGAACCTGTTCTTCTCCGTCCTCTCCGAGCACATCGGGTTCTCGGTCTGGACCATGTGGTCGGTACTGGTGCTCTTCATGGGCCCGGAGTACGGCCTGACCCCGGCGGACAAGTTCCTGCTGACGTCGGTGGTCACCCTGGTCGGCGCGGTCGTCCGCGTCCCCTACACCTTCGCCGTCGCCGTCTTCGGCGGCCGGAACTGGACGATCATCTCGGCCGGGCTCCTGCTCATCCCCACCGTCGCCGCGTTCACGGTGATGGAGCCGGGAACCTCCTTCAACACGTTCCTCCTCGTCGGCCTGCTCGCCGGCATCGGCGGCGGCAACTTCGCCTCCTCCATGACCAACATCAACGCCTTCTTCCCGCTGCGCAAGAAGGGCTGGGCGCTCGGCCTGAACGCGGGCGGCGGCAACATCGGCGTGCCGGTGCTCCAGCTGGTCGCGCTCGCGGTCATCGGCGCGAGCGGCGGGCCGCGCGTGCTGCTCGGCATCTACATCCCGCTGATCCTGGTCGCCGCCGTCCTCGCCGCCCTGTTCATGGACAACCTCACGTCCGTGAAGAACGACACCGGCGCCGCCAAGGACGCCGCGAAGGACGCCCACACCTGGATCATGTCCTTCCTCTACGTCGGCACGTTCGGCTCGTTCATCGGCTACAGCTTCGCCTTCGGCCAGGTCCTGACGAACCAGTTCGGCCGCACCCCGCTGCAGGCCGCGTACCTCACCTTCATCGGCCCGCTGCTCGGCTCCCTCATCCGCCCCGTCGGCGGCTGGCTCGCCGACCGCTACGGCGGCGCCCGCATCACCCTCTACAACTACGTCGGCATGGCCGCCGCCACCGGCGTCCTGGTCTTCGCCAGCATGCAGAAGTCGCTGCCGCTCTTCGTCTCCGTCTTCGTGGTGCTGTTCGTCCTCAGCGGCCTCGGCAACGGCTCGACGTACAAGATGATCCCCGGCATCTTCCAGGCCAAGGCCGTGGCGAAGGGGCTCCAGGGCGAGGAGGCCGCGAGCTACGGGCGGCGGCTGTCCGGGGCTTCCATGGGCCTCATCGGGGCCGTGGGCGCGCTCGGCGGCGTCGGCATCAACCTCGCCTTCCGGCAGTCCTTCCTCTCCTACGGTTCCGGCACCGGCGCCTTCGTCGCCTTCCTCGCCTTCTACGGGGCCTGCTTCGTGGTTACTTGGGCCGTATACCTTCGCCGGTCGGCCGGTCGGATCACGGCCACGGGCGGCGCTTCGGAGGCGAACCCGCAGCTCAGCTACGCCGAGGTGTGAGCTGTACCACCGGCGAAACACGTGCCGGGGGTGTGACGTAACACCGGCGACATGAAGCCGAACCGAGCCTGTCACGCACCGTTGACAGGCTCGCTCGGCATGTAGGTGCAATGAACTCGAGCGGGACGAGTGTGATGTACGAGCAACAGCAGCGACCGGAACACGGGCCCCTCGCGGGGTTCACAGTAGGAGTCACCGCCGCGCGCCGGGCCGACGAGCTCGGAGCGCTGCTCCAGCGGCGCGGCGCGGCGGTTGTCCACGCGCCCGCTTTGCGCATCGTGCCGCTCGCCGACGACGGTGAGCTGCTCGCCGCCACCAAGGACCTCATCGACCAGGCGCCCGACGTCGTGGTGGCCACCACCGCGATCGGCTTCCGGGGCTGGATCGAGGCCGCCGAGGGGTGGGGGCTCGGCGAGTCGCTGCTGGAGCGGCTGCGCGGGGTGGAGCTGCTCGCCCGCGGGCCCAAGGTCAAGGGGTCGGTCCGGGCCGCCGGGCTGACCGAGGAGTGGTCGCCGTCCAGCGAGTCCATGGCCGAGGTGCTCGACCGGCTGCTGGAGGAGGGCGTCGACGGCCGCCGGGTCGCCGTGCAGCTGCACGGCGAGCCGCTGCCCGGGTTCGTCGAGGCGCTGCGGGAGGCGGGAGCGGAGGTCGTCGGGGTGCCCGTCTACCGGTGGATGCCGCCCGAGGACCTCTCGCCGCTGGACCGTCTCCTCGACGCCGCCGTCACGCGCGGCCTCGACGCCATCACCTTCACCAGCGCGCCGGCCGCCGTGTCCCTGCTGGCCCGGGCCGAGGACCGCGGGCTGCTGGCCGAGCTGCTGGCCGCCCTCAGCCACGACGTGCTGCCGGCCTGTGTCGGCCCGGTCACCGCGCTGCCTTTGCAGGCCCAGGGCGTGGACACGGTCCAGCCCGAGCGCTTCCGGCTCGGCCCCCTCGTCCAGCTGCTGTGCCAGGAACTCCCCGCCCGGGCACGGTCGCTGCCGGTCGCGGGGCACCGGGTGGAGATCCGCGGCCACGCGGTCCTGGTGGACGGCGAGCTGAAGCCCGTACCGCCGGCCGGGATGTCCCTGCTGCGGGCGCTGTCCCGCCGGCCCGGCTGGGTCGTCCCCCGCGCGGACCTGCTGCGCGCGCTGCCGGGGGCGGGACGTGACGAACACGCGGTGGAGACGGCGATGGCCCGCCTCCGTACGGCCCTGGGGGCACCGAAGTTGATCCAGACGGTGGTGAAGCGTGGCTACCGCCTGGCGCTGGACCCGGCGGCCGACGCGAAGTACGCGGACGCATAAGGGGCATAGAGGGACAGTCGGCGCTCCATGAGGGAGGGGCCCGGGCGCACCGCACATGCTTGACCGGCGTCACGAGGGGTTCCAGGCGCGGCAGCGGGAAGGCACTGTAAGAGAGAACGGTTCTTCCCGCCCTTCCCACTGGTCCCTTCCCCCGGGGCAACCCCTAGGCGGTGACAGGCACATGGCACTGGGTACGGCCACGGTCTCGTACGAGCTGCGGTTCGACGCCGGGCGGATCTGTCTGGATCTGCTCGCCACCTCCCACCCCTTCGAACACCTCGACTCCCTCCCGCCCCTGTGCGCCTGGATCACCGGCTCCGGACTCGTCCCGGCCGGCACCGCGCTGGCGCACGCCGACGACTCCTGGCTCGTGGGATTCCTGGAACTGCGCCGGTCCGTCGGCCTGTTGGTGCACGGCCGGCTCGCCCCGCCCGAGGCGCGGACGCCGGCGTACGACCTCGCGCTCGCCCGCGTCAACGACCTCGCCCGCGCCGCACCCCCCGCCCCCCGCGCCGTGCCGGGTGAGGACGGATCCCTCGTACGGGAGTTGTCCGGCCCGCCGGTCTGCGCCGCGCTGCTCGCCGCCGTCGCCCGGGACACCGTGGAACTGCTCACCGACCCCGCCGCCCGCGCCGGACTGCGCCAGTGCGAAGGGGACAACTGCCCCATCGTGTACGTCGACACGTCCCGGGGCCGCAGGCGCCGTTGGTGCTCCAGCGAGGTCTGCGGAAACCGGGAAAGGGTGGCCCGGCATCGCCGTCGAGTGGCCCTCACGCGCGCTTGAAAGAGCCCAACCATGGGTATGTGCACGGCCGTACGGCTTCTTGGTGACCGATATGCGGCTTCTGTGGAGCGACTGTCGAAGTGATTTCGACAACACTCCGTTTGGTTACGGCGGCGTACGGGCAGTGCCGCCGAACTTGCCAACGTGGCGGAAATGTAAAGAAGAAGCGGTGAGTATGTGCACCCATGTCCGCCCTCGTCACGTCTCCCCGAGAAAAGTCTCGCGTCACTTTGAACACGCAACGCCCCCCGTGCGTACCCGGTGTTGAGCGACCGGCAGGGGGAACCCCCGGACATCGGAGGTGGGCGTGCGCAAAGATTCCGTCGTGGCCAATGAACGTGGAACGAGGGCCCGACATCGCATGTCCCAGCCCTCGGAACCTGATGAGGAGCTGATGCGTGCCCTCTATAGAGAGCATGCGGGACCGCTGCTCGCTTATGTCCTGCGCCTGGTTGCCGGAGACCGGCAGCGCGCCGAGGACGTCGTGCAGGAGACGCTCATCCGTGCCTGGAAGAACGCCGGTCAGCTCAATCGTGCGACCGGATCTGTACGCCCCTGGCTGGTGACGGTCGCTCGCCGCATCGTCATCGACGGCCACCGAAGCCGGCAGGCCCGGCCGCAGGAGGTCGACCCGTCGCCGCTGGAGGTCATCCCCGCGGAGGACGAGATCGACAAGGCGCTGTGGCTGATGACGCTGTCGGACGCACTCGACGACCTGACCCCGGCTCACCGGGAGGTGCTCGTCGAGACGTACTTCAAGGGGCGTACCGTCAACGAGGCGGCTCAGACCCTGGGGATACCCAGCGGCACCGTCCGTTCGCGGGTCTTCTATGCCCTGAGGTCGATGAAGCTTGCTCTTGAGGAGCGGGGGGTGACGGCGTGATGAGCGTTTACGGGGGATTCGGAACAGGTGGTTCGGGTATGTCTGGCCCCATGCAGGGATCTCCGGCTCCGAACGAGCACGAGACCGTCGGCGCCTATGCCCTCGGGATCCTCGACGACGCAGAGGCAACGGCCTTTGAAGCGCACCTCGCCACCTGCGAGTGGTGCGCCCAGCAGCTCGACGAGCTCGCCGGGATGGAACCGATGCTGGCGGCCCTCGCGGACCTGCCGGGCACCGGCACGCCCACGATCGGCGACTCGCTGTCCGCCACGCCGACTCCACGGATGGCGGAGAAGCTCGTCGACGAGGTCGCCGATCGCCGCGCCCAGAAGCGCCGGCGCAGCTTCTACATGCTCGCGGCCTCGGTCGCGCTGATCATCGCCGGGCCGCTCGCGGCCATGGCGGCGAGCGGCGGCGACAGCGGCGGCGGTACGACGGTCGAGGCGGGCGCCAGCCCCGCCCAGTCCGTCTTCCAGAAACTTCCCGAGAAGGTCACGGGCACCGACCCGAGCACCAAGGTCACGGCGACCGTCGGCATGGAGAAGAAGGCCTGGGGCACCGAGGCCGTGGTCGAGCTGAAGAACGTGGCCGGCCCCAACAAGTGCTCGCTGATCGCCGTCGGCAAGAACGGCGAGCGCGAGACCATCTCCTCCTGGTCCGTCCCGGAATGGGGCTACGGCCTCCCCGGAGCCAAGACCGAACAGGCCAAGAACCCGCTCTACGTCCAGGGTGGCGCGGCCTTCACCCCCGACGAGATCGACCACTTCGAGGTCATGACCTTCGACGGCAAGAAGCTCGTCGAGATCGAAGCCTAGAGACTGCCCCGCAAGCCCCTCGCCACCACCGGCCCCTTTCGCGTACGGTTGACGGCTGCCCAGCACGTCAGAAGGGGGCCCGGTGGCCGCTCAGGCTCAGCAGGAAGCCGCGCTCGTCTCGGTTCACGACTCGGTTCGTGACGGGGAGATCAGCGTCGAACAGGAACACCTCGACCGGGTGTACCGGCGTCTCGAGGAGAAGATCCACGAGGCCGAGTTCCTCATGCACGACGCGGCCCAGCGCGGCCAGGTCGGCACACCCGGCGCGCTCGCCGAGCGGGACGCACAGGTGTTCCGGGCGGGCGTCCACCTCAACCGGCTCAACAACGAGTTCGAGGACTTCCTCTTCGGCCGGATCGACCTGCTGCAGGGGAAGGACGGCAAGAAGGGGCCGGACGGCGCCTACACCGCCGTCGAACCGGCGGACGGCGCGGTCCGCCCGGACAACACCGCCGACATCGCCGAGACCCTGCACATCGGCCGCATCGGCGTCCTCGACGCCGACTACACCCCGCTCGTGATCGACTGGCGGGCCCCGGCGGCCGCCCCCTTCTACCGCTCGACCCCGGTCGACCCCGGCCGGGTCGTGCGCCGGCGCGTCATCCGCTCCAAGGGCCGCAGGGTGCTCGGCGTCGAGGACGACCTGATGCGCCCCGAGCTGAAGGCCCACCTCGACGGCGGCGAACTGCCCGTCATCGGCGACGGCGCCCTCATGGCCGCCCTCGGCCAGGCCCGCAGCCACACCATGCGCGACATCGTCGCCTCCATCCAGGCCGAGCAGGACCTCGTCATCCGCGCCCCCGCCGCCTCCGTCACCTACGTCGAGGGCGGCCCCGGCACCGGCAAGACCGCCGTCGCCCTGCACCGGGCGGCCTACCTGCTGTACCAGGACCGGCGCCGCTACGCGGGCGGCATCCTGATCGTCTCCCCGACCCCGCTGCTCGTGGCCTACACCGAAGGCGTCCTGCCCTCCCTCGGCGAGGAGGGCCAGGTCGCCATCCGCGCCATCGGCTCCCTCGTCGACGGCACCGAGGCCACCCTCTACGACGCCCCGGCCGTGGCCCGGGCCAAGGGCTCGCACCGGATGCTGAGAGTGCTGCGCAAGGCGGCGCGCGGGGCACTGGAACTGGGTGCGGGCACCCCCGCCGACCGACGCGCCCTCGACGCCGGGAACGGGGGTTCCACCGGCCGACGCGCCGTCGGGGCTTCCGAAGGCATGGCCCCCGTCGGCCAGCTCGCCTTCGACGCCCCCGAGGTCGCCGCCCCCGCCGGTCCGCCCACGCGTCTGCGGGTCGTCGCATTCGGCCGGCGGCTGGAGCTGGAGGCCGACGAGCTCGGCCGTATCCGCCAGGCCGCCCTCGGCGGCACCGCACCCGTGAACCTGCTGCGTCCCCGCGCCCGCAAGCTGCTCCTGGACGCCCTCTGGGAGCGCTCCGGCGCCGCCGGCCGCCACAACGACCCCGAGCTCGCCGCCGAGCTGCGCTCCTCCTTCGACGAGGACATCATGTCCGAGGACAGCTTCATCGCCTTCCTCGACGCCTGGTGGCCGGAGCTGACCCCCAGATCCGTCCTGGACGCCATGGCGGACGAACGGCGCCTCGGGCGCTGGGCCCGCCGGATCCTGAACCCCGGCGAGGTGCGCAGGGTCGCCCGCTCCCTGAAGCGCCAGGGCCACTCCGTGCACGACATCGCGATGCTCGACGAGCTCCAGGCGATCCTCGGCGCCCCGGCCCGCCCGAAGAAGCGGCGCGACCTCGACCCGCTCGACCACCTCACCGGCCTCGAGGAGCTGATGCCCGTACGCGAGGAGTCGCAGCGCGAACGGGCCGAGCGTCTGGCCCAGGAGCGCACCGAGTACGCGCACGTCATCGTCGACGAGGCCCAGGACCTCACGCCGATGCAGTGGCGCATGGTCGGCCGCCGCGGCCGGCACGCCACCTGGACGGTCGTCGGCGACCCGGCCCAGTCCTCCTGGTCCGACCCCGACGAGGCCGCCGAGGCCCGCGACGAGGCCCTCGGCACCCGCCCGCGCCGCCGCTTCCAGCTGACCGTGAACTACCGCAACCCGGCCGAGATCGCCGAACTGGCGGCCAAGGTGCTGGCGCTGGCCATGCCCGGCGCCGAGTCGCCCTCCGCGGTCCGCTCCACCGGCGTCGTCCCGCGCTTCGCGGCCGTGGAGGGCACCCTGGGCGCCACCGTCCGTGCCGAGGCCGAGCGCCTGCTGGAGCGCGTCGACGGCACCGTCGGCGTCGTCGTCGCCATGAACCGCCGCGAGGAGGCCCGGCGCTGGCTCGCCGGCCTCGGCGACCGCGTGGTGGCCCTGGGCAGCCTGGAGGCCAAGGGCCTGGAGTACGACGCCACCGTGGTCGTCTCCCCGGCCGAGATCGCCGACGAGTCCCCGGCCGGCCTGCGGGTGCTCTACGTCGCCCTGACCCGGGCCACCCAGCAGCTCACGGTCGTCTCGGGGGAGCGGGACGAACCGGACGCCGCGGGTGTGCCGGACCTGCTGAGGGACTGATTCCGATGAACTCCCCGCACGGGAATGGCCTTACGGGATCCGTTTGTTAGCCTGGACGTGGCACCGGCCCGATCCAAGCCCCCGGGCCCAACCTTCGTCGCTACGAGCGACCACTTGCCGCGAGGCGAGCATGGCGGGTCGGTGTCACTGAACAAGCGGGAGAGGCCCACGTCACGATGTGACGTGGGCCTCTTTCGTTGAGAACAAAACGTTCGCAATGCTGGGCGGCTACCGCGTACTCGGCGGTAGGTGCGACGATCGGACGGCACATCCAGCGTCACAGGTGAAAGCAGAGGAAGTCGGCCATGGCAACGGCGCCCAGCGTCTCCTACTCGATGACGGTCCGGCTGGAGGTGCCCGCGAGCGGAACCGCGGTCTCCCAGCTCACCGGAGCCGTCGAGTCCCACGGAGGCTCGGTCACCGGCCTCGACGTCACCGCCTCCGGGCACGAGAAGCTCCGGATCGACGTCACCATCGCGGCGACCTCGACCGCGCACGCCGACGAGATCGTCGAGCAGCTCCGCCACATCGAGGGCGTCACCCTCGGCAAGGTCTCCGACCGTACGTTCCTGATGCACCTCGGCGGCAAGATCGAGATGGCGTCCAAGCACCCCATCCGCAACCGTGACGACCTCTCGATGATCTACACGCCGGGTGTGGCCCGCGTCTGCATGGCGATCGCCGAGAACCCCGAGGACGCCCGCCGCCTCACCATCAAGCGCAACTCCGTTGCGGTCGTGACGGACGGCTCGGCCGTGCTGGGCCTGGGCAACATCGGCCCCAAGGCCGCCCTGCCGGTCATGGAGGGCAAGGCGGCCCTCTTCAAGCGGTTCGCCGGCATCGACGCCTGGCCGATCTGCCTGGACACCCAGGACACCGACGCGATCGTCGAGATCGTCAAGGCCATCGCCCCCGGCTTCGCCGGCATCAACCTCGAGGACATCTCCGCGCCGCGCTGCTTCGAGATCGAGGCCCGGCTGCGCGAGGCCCTCGACATCCCCGTCTTCCACGACGACCAGCACGGCACGGCGATCGTCGTCCTCGCCGCCCTCACGAACGCACTTCGCGTCGCGAGCAAGGCAATTGAGAACATCCGGGTCGTCATGTCCGGTGCCGGCGCGGCCGGTACGGCCATCCTCAAGCTGCTGATCGCCGCGGGCGTGAAGAACGCCGTCGTCGCCGACATCCACGGTGTCGTGCACGCCGGCCGCGAGGACCTCGTCGACGCCGCCCCGGGCTCGGCGCTGCGCTGGATCGCCGACAACACCAACCCGGAGAACCTCACCGGCACGCTGAAGGAGGCCGTGCGCGGCGCCGACGTCTTCATCGGCGTCTCCGCCCCGAACGTCCTCGACGGCGATGACGTGGCCGCCATGGCTGAGGGCGCGATCGTGTTCGCGCTCGCGAACCCGGACCCCGAGGTGGACCCGGCGATCGCCCGCCAGACCGCCGCGGTCGTGGCCACCGGCCGCTCCGACTTCCCGAACCAGATCAACAACGTGCTGGTCTTCCCGGGTGTCTTCCGCGGTCTGCTGGACGCGCAGTCCCGCACGGTCAACACGGAGATGATGCTGGCGGCCGCAAAGGCGCTGGCGGACGTGGTGACCGAGGACGAGCTGAACCCGAACTACATCATCCCGAGCGTCTTCAACGACAAGGTCGCCGGTGCCGTCGCCGGCGCGGTGCGGGAGGCCGCGAAGGCCGTGGGAGCAACGGCGCCGACGGCGTCGTAGGCTCGCTCGTAGGGTGATTCGCGCAGTTGTGAGGATCGCCACGACTGGCCGGGCACCGGCGCGTCGTGGAACCAGGGGCCTTCGGCCGCCCTCTATCGTGGCGGCCAGGCTCAGGTCCTCAGGGCCTTGCGGTCCGCTGCCGGGAGAAGCCGGAGCGTCACCACACCGAGGCAGTGGCGCTTTTCGTGTGACTCCCACGGGTGTTCTCGCGACTCCTGCGGGTGCCGGATTGGCTTTCCCGCCGCAGGTAGGGGCAGGATGCGTCCCTGGGCGCGAGGGTCTGACGACGGACCCGGCTCCGGGGACTGTCAGAGGACCCTGGCAGCATCGGCTTCGCTGTGCCCAACATGCGGCTCCGCCGCGTGGCACGCCTCAACGGCAAGAAGAACACGGGAGTAACAACATGAACCGCAGTGAGCTGGTGGCCGCGCTGGCCGACCGCGCCGAGGTGACCCGCAAGGACGCCGACGCCGTGCTGGCCGCGTTCGCCGAGGTCGTCGGCGACATCGTCTCCAAGGGCGACGAGAAGGTCACCATCCCCGGCTTCCTGACCTTCGAGCGCACCCACCGTGCCGCTCGCACCGCGCGCAACCCGCAGACCGGTGACCCGATCCAGATCCCGGCCGGCTACAGCGTGAAGGTCTCCGCGGGCTCGAAGCTCAAGGAAGCTGCCAAGGGCAAGTAATCGCTCCGCTGAGAGCGTCGTGGGCGACTGCGGGCCGTCGTGGGCTGGTCGCGCAGTTCCCCGCGCCCCTTTGGGGCGCGTCCGTAGAGGGCGCGTGAATCGCCGATGGGCGGCCACCCGGATTCCGGGTGGCCGCCCATCGGCGTACATGACAGGGGTCAGCCGAGGGCCTTGCCCGGCAGCTCGGCCTTCGCGCCGAGCTCGACGAGTTTCTCCATGCTGTGTCTGTCCGGGGGATGACCCCCGGACCCCCAGCCGGAGGCGCGTGGCCCCGGTCCGGGGTGGTGAGGCTGCGGTCAGCCGAGGGCCTTGCCCGGCAGCTCGACCTTCGCGCCGAGCTCGACGAGTTTCTCCATGAAGTTCTCGTAGCCGCGGTTGATCAGATCGATGCCGTGGACGCGGGACGTGCCCTGGGCCGCGAGGGCGGCGATCAGGTAGGAGAAGCCGCCGCGGAGGTCGGGGATGACCAGGTCGGCGCCCTGGAGCTTCGTGGGGCCCGACACGACCGCGGAGTGCAGGAAGTTGCGCTGGCCGAAGCGGCAGTTGGAGCCGCCGAGGCACTCGCGGTAGAGCTGGATGTGGGCGCCCATCTGGTTCAGCGCGGAGGTGAAGCCCAGGCGGGACTCGTAGACCGTCTCGTGGATGATGGACAGACCCGTGGCCTGGGTGAGCGCCACGACCAGCGGCTGCTGCCAGTCCGTCTGGAAGCCCGGGTGCACGTCGGTTTCGAGGGCGATGGACTTCAACTGCCCGCCGGGGTGCCAGAAGCGGATGCCCTCGTCGTCGATCTCGAAGGCACCGCCCACCTTCCGGTAGGTGTTCAGGAACGTCATCATCGAGCGCTGCTGGGCGCCGCGGACGTAGATGTTGCCCTCGGTCGCCAGCGCCGCGGACGCCCACGAGGCGGCCTCCAGGCGGTCCGGGAGGGCGCGGTGGTTGTAGCCGCCGAGCTGATCCACACCGGTGATGCGGATCGTGCGGTCGGTGTCCATCGCGATGATGGCGCCCATCTTCTGAAGGACGCAGATCAGGTCCTCGATCTCGGGCTCCACCGCCGCGTTGGAGAGCTCGGTGACGCCCTCCGCCAGGACGGCCGTCAGCAGCACCTGCTCGGTCGCGCCGACGGACGGGTACGGCAGCTGGATCTTCGTACCGCGCAGCCGCTGCGGCGCCTCCAGGTACTGCCCGTCCGCCCGCTTCTCGATCCGCGCGCCGAACTGCCGCAGCACCTCGAAGTGGAAGTCGATCGGTCGGCCGCCGATGTCGCAGCCGCCGAGACCCGGGATGAAGGCGTGTCCGAGCCGGTGCAGCAGCGGACCGCAGAACAGGATCGGGATGCGGCTCGAACCGGCGTGCGCGTCGATGTCGGCGACGTCCGCGCTCTCCACGTTCGACGGGTCCATCACCAACTCGCCCGGCTCCTCACCCGGACGGACCGTCACACCGTGCAGCTGCAGCAGGCCTCGTACGACACGCACGTCACGGATGTCCGGGACGTTGCGCAGTCGACTTGGCGCACTGCCCAGCAGCGCGGCGACCATTGCCTTCGGTACGAGGTTCTTCGCACCGCGGACACGGATCTCGCCCTCCAGCGGGGTTCCGCCGTGGACAAGCAGGACATCGTCGTTGACGGTCATGTATCTCGCGTTCCGATGAGTGGGGCAGGGGCCAGGAGGGAAAGGGTAATCGCCGCACACCCCCCTTCTGTAAGCCCGAGGACCACCCAGGTACGTCATGGCTGTGTCACAACACGAACCGTTCCGTGCCGGGCACACGGGGTCACCACGGCCGCCGTGCGCCCGCCGACGCGTCCGCGTGCCCGCCCGTCTCCCCACCACCACCCTCAAACGAGGCCTTACCAGGCCACCTCTCCAAATCATGGCTGCGTTCACTCGCGAACCCCGATTGCCTCCCCATGCGGAGGGAAGATGCGGGATCATGTCTGGCATGACCGAGGTGTCCTCGCTCACAGGGCGGCTGCTCGTGGCCACGCCCGCCCTGGCGGACCCGAACTTCGACCGCGCGGTGGTGCTCCTTCTCGACCACGACGAGGAGGGCTCCCTCGGTGTCGTCCTCAACCGTCCGACCCCCGTCGACGTGGGTGACATCCTGGAGGGCTGGGCGGACCTCACCGGTGAACCCGGCGTCGTCTTCCAGGGCGGCCCGGTCTCCCTCGACTCGGCCCTCGGCGTCGCCGTCATCCCCGGCGGCACGTCCGTCAACGGGGCCCCGCTCGGCTGGCGCCGGGTGCACGGCGCGATCGGTCTGGTCGACCTGGAGGCCCCGCCGGAACTGCTCGCCTCTGCCGTCGGCTCCCTCAGGATCTTCGCCGGATACGCCGGCTGGGGCCCCGGCCAGCTGGAGGACGAGCTGGTCGACGGCGCCTGGTACGTCGTCGAGTCCGAGCCCGGCGACGTCTCCTCCCCGTCCCCGGAGGGACTCTGGCGCGAGGTCCTGCGCCGCCAGCGCAGCGAGCTGGCGATGGTGGCGACGTATCCGGACGACCCGTCGCTCAACTGATGTCCGTGAGCCCCAGTACCCTTGGCGATATGAGCACTCTTGAGCCCGAGCGCGGGACTGGTACGGGGACCCTCGTAGAGCCGACGCCACAGGTGTCCCACGGCGACGGCGACCACGAGCGCTTCGCCCACTACGTCCAGAAGGACAAGATCATGGCGAGCGCCCTCGACGGGACCCCCGTCGTGGCGCTGTGCGGCAAGGTGTGGGTGCCGGGCCGCGACCCGAAGAAGTATCCCGTGTGCCCCATGTGCAAGGAGATCTACGAGTCCATGGGCGCCGGCGGCGACGAGGGCAAGGGTGGCGACAAGTAGGTAGGCGGTAGCCGCCCGCCCGAGCAGACTTCGTGAAGGCCCCCGGAGCGCGTTGACGCGCTCCGGGGGCCTTCACGTCTTTTCGTGTCGTTGCAAGGAGTGCGTCCGCCGGTCACAAAGTGGTTGAGACCTCTTGTGGACGTGTTCATGAAGTCCCTAGCCTCCCGAGTGTTGTGCACAGCGAAACTGTCATTGCGCATGTTGCAACACCTCAGCGGAGGAAGACTCCATGAAGCTGTCCGTCCGGATCACCGCGCTCGCCGCCGTCCTCGCCACCGCCGCCTGCGCCCCTCAGACCTCCTCGACCTCCTCCTCCGACAAGGACGACAAGAGCGGCACCCTGCGGGTGTGGCTCTTCCAGGAGGTCGGCAACAAGCCGAAGCAGCAGGTCGTCGACTCCGTCGTCGCCGACTTCGAGAAGGCCCACAAGGGCACCGAGGTCGACGTCGAGTACATACCCGTCGAGACCCGCGCCCAGCGCGTCAAGGCCGCCTTCAACGACCCGAAGTCCGCCCCCGACGTCATGGAGTACGGCAACACCGACACCGCCGGATACGTCCACGACGGCGGACTCCTCGACGTCACCGAGGAGTTCGGCGACTGGAGCGAGTCGAAGGACACCGACCCCACCGCGAAGCAGTCGGTCACCGTGGACGGCAAGCTCTACGGCGCGCCCCTCTACGTCGGCGTCCGCGCCCTGTACTACCGCACGGACGTGTTCGAGGAACTGGGCCTGACACCCCCGAAGACCCTCGCCGAACTGGCCACCACGGCACGGAAGATCCGCGCCGCCAAGCCCGACCTGTACGGACTCGTCGTCGGCGGTGCCTACACGTACGGCGCGATGCCGTTCGTCTGGGCCAACGGCGGCGAACTCGCCACCGGCAAGGGCGGCTCGTACGCCTCCGCCATCGACAGCGCGGCCGCCCAGAAGGGCATCAAGGAGTACACCTCCCTCTTCACCGACGACAACTGTCCCGCCGCCAAGTGCGCGGGGATGGGCGGCAACGACACCGTCACCGCGTTCGCGGCCGGCAAGGCGGGCATGGTGATCGGCGGCGACTTCAGCCACACGGCTGTCGAGGCCGGAAAGGTGAAGGGCAAGTACGCGGTCGTACCGCTGCCGGGGGTCGAGTCCGGCTCGATCGCTCCGGCCTTCGCGGGCGGCAACAACATCGGCGTCCTGAAGAGCACCTCGCACCGCACCCTCGCGATCGACCTGATGGAACAGCTCGCCTCCAAGAAGACCCAGACCGAGCTCTTCGACGCGATGGGCTTTCTGCCGACCTTCACGGACGTGCGGCAGCAGGTGGCCGCGAAGCAGCCGTTCGTGAAGCCCTTCGTGCGGACTCTCGCCGCCGGCACCAAGTTCGTGCCCGCCTCGCCCGCCTGGTCGCAGATCGACTCCTCGTTGGTGCTGCCGACCATGTTCCAGGAGGTCGTCAGCGGTAAGAAGGATGCGGCTGGGGCCTCGGCGGAGGCGGCGAAGAAGATGGACGAGGCGTTTGGCTCCGCAGGGTGATGCCGGTGACGCCTGATGGCTCGGAGACTGCGGATCGTTCGCGGGTGCCGGCCGTGCGTGGCTGGTCGCGCCCACGCGGCGGAGCCGCAAATGTCACAGCCCCGCGCCCCTGGAGGGGTTGGGGTGCCCCTTGGTTGTATCTCGCGCCTGCTCTTGTTGTCCTCGGGGGGCTGCTTGTCTACCCCGTTTACCAGCTCGGCCTGATCTCGTTCTTCCAGTACACGCAGGCCCAGGTCAGCGGTGGTGAACCGACGACCTTCGAGGGGTTCGGGAACTACGCGGAGCTGTTCTCCGACGGGCAGTTCTGGCAGGTGCTGCTGGCGACGGTGGTCTTCGCGGCGGCGTGCGTCGTGTCGACCCTCGCCGTCGGCTGTGCACTCGCCGTGCTGCTCACGCGCGTGCGTGCCGTGCCCCGGCTCGCGCTGATGCTGGCCGCGCTCGGTGCCTGGGCGACCCCGGCGATCACCGGCTCGACGGTGTGGCTGTTCCTGTTCGACCCGGACTTCGGGCCGGTCAACCAGATCCTGGGTCTCGGGGACCACTCCTGGACCTACGGGCGCTACAGCGCCTTCCTCCTCGTCCTGCTCGAAGTGGTCTGGTGCTCCTTCCCGTTCGTGATGGTGACGGTCTACGCCGGTATCCGCGCCGTACCGGCCGAGGTGCTGGAGGCCGCCGCGCTGGACGGTGCCTCGCAGTGGCGTGTCTGGCGGTCGGTGCTGGCGCCGATGCTGCGGCCGATCCTGACGGTCGTCACCATCCAGTCGGTCATCTGGGACTTCAAGGTGTTCACCCAGATCTATGTGATGACGAACGGCGGCGGCATCGCCGGCCAGAATCTCGTCCTGAACGTCTACGCCTACCAGAAGGCGTTCGCGTCGTCGCAGTACAGCCTCGGCTCGGCCATCGGCGTCGTGATGCTGCTGATCCTGCTCGCCGTCACCCTCGTGTACCTGCGGCTGCTGCGCCGCCAGGGGGAGGAACTGTGAATCTTCTTCAGTGGCGTGTGCGGCGACCGTGGCGGCTCGCGGCCGAGGCCTCGGCGCTGCTGATCGCCGTGGTGGTCGCGTTTCCGCTGTACTGGATGGTGCTGAGCGCCTTCAAACCGGCCGGGGAGATCGAGTCGACGCGACCGCGGCCCTGGACGGCGTCGCCCTCCCTGGATTCCTTCCGGCGCGTGTTCGAACAGCAGGAATTCGGCCGGTACTTCCTCAACAGTCTGATCGTGGCGTGCAGCGTCGTGATCGTCTCGGCCTTGATCGCGTTTCTTGCCGCGACCGCCGTGACGCGATTCCGCTTCCGCTTCCGGACCACTTTGTTGATCATGTTTCTGGTGGCCCAGATGGTGCCCGTGGAGGCGCTCACGATCCCGTTGTTCTTCCTCATGCGGGACTTCGGTCAGCTGAACACGCTGGGATCACTGATCCTGCCCCACATCGCCTTCTCGCTGCCGTTCGCGATCTGGATGCTGCGGGGGTTCGTGAAAGCCGTACCGGAGGCGCTGGAGGAGGCCGCGTACATCGACGGGGCGAGCCGGGCGCGATTCCTGTGGCAGATCCTTTTCCCGCTGGTCTTCCCCGGACTGGTGGCCACCAGCGTGTTTTCCTTCATCTCCGCCTGGAACGACTTCCTGTTCGCCAAGTCGTTCATCATCAGTGACACTTCGCAGTCGACACTGCCCATGGCGCTGCTCGTCTTCTTCAAGCCGGACGAGCCGGACTGGGGCGGTGTGATGGCGGCGTCCACGGTGATGACGATTCCGGTGCTGATCTTCTTCGTACTCGTACAACGACGACTCGTCTCCGGCCTCGGCGGAGCGGTGAAGGAATGACGGCATGAGCGACTACGGCAACTCCCCGTTCCCCGAGCCCGACGTGGCGCTCGTTCCGGCCCCCGGCCGGCTGTCGGCCTCCCTCCCCGGCGGCGGCACCGGATACGTCATCGACGAGGAGACCGAGATCGAGGCACAGCCCGGCACCGAGCGGGTCGCGCGCTGGCTGCGCTCGACCGTCGGCGCGGCCACCGGGCTCTCGCTGCCGCCGCACACCGACAACTGGAACCGGATCCTGCTGCGGATCCTGCCCGAGCTCGCGGAGGAACTCGGCGGCCCCGAGTCGTACCGCCTCAGCGTCGACGGATACGTCGTCGCCATCGACGGTGCGAGCGAGGCGGGCCTTTTCTGGGGCGCCCAGACCTTCCGTCAGCTGCTCGGCCCGGACGCCTTCCGGCGCGCCCCCGTCTCCGCCAATCGGGAATGGGAGGTGCCGGCGGTCACTCTCCACGACAGCCCGCGCTTCCGCTGGCGCGGACTCATGCTCGACGTGGCCCGGCACTTCCTGCCCAAGGAAGGCGTTCTGCGCTACCTGGATCTGATGGCCGCCCACAAACTCAACGTCCTCCACTTCCATCTGACGGACGACCAGGGCTGGCGCGTCGAGATCAAGCGCTACCCGAAGCTCACCGAGATCGGCTCCTGGCGCGGCCGCACGAAAATCGGCCATCGTGCCTCGCCGCTGTGGGAGGAGAAGCCGCACGGCGGCTACTACACCCAGGACGACATCCGGGAGATCGTCGCCTACGCCGCCGAACGGCATATCACCGTCGTCCCCGAAATCGACGTACCCGGCCACTCGCAGGCCGCCATCGCCGCGTACCCGGAACTCGGCAACACCGACGTCATCGACACCACTTCCCTGACCGTCTGGGACAACTGGGGGATCTCTCCGAACGTACTCGCCCCCACTGACAACACCCTGCGCTTCTACGAGGGCGTGTTCGAAGAACTCCTGGAACTGTTCCCCGCACGGTTCGTCCACGTCGGGGGTGACGAATGCCTCAAGGACCAGTGGCGGCAGTCGCCCACCGCCCAGGCGCGGATCAAGGAACTCGGGCTCGCCGACGAGGACGCGCTCCAGGCGTGGTTCATCGGCCACTTCGACAGATGGCTCGCCGCGCGCGGGCGCAGGCTCATCGGCTGGGACGAGATCCTGGAGGGCGGACTGGCCGAGGGGGCCGCGGTGTCCTCCTGGCGCGGGTACGGGGGCGGGATCGCCGCCGCGCGGGCCGGACACGACGTCGTGATGTGCCCCGAGCAGCACGTGTACCTCGACCACCGGCAGGACGCGGGCCCGGACGAGCCCGTGCCGATCGGCCACGTGCGCACGCTGGAGGACGTCTACCGCTTCGAGCCGGTTCCGCCGCAGCTCGACGAGGAGGAGGCCCGCCATGTGCTGGGCACGCAGGCCAACGTGTGGACCGAGGTGATGGAGGACCACGCGCGCGTGGACTACCAGACGTTCCCGAGGCTCGCGGCCTTCGCCGAGGTGGCGTGGAGCGCGCTGCCCGAACCGGGGGAGCGGGACTTCGCGGACTTCGAGCGGCGGATGGCCGTCCACTACCGGCGACTTGACGCCCTGGGGGTCGGCTACCGGCCACCGGCCGGGCCGAGGCCGTGGCAGCGGCGGCCGGGTGTGCTGGGGCGGCCGATCGACGGCCCGCCTCCGAACAGGTAGTCCTGCAGGTGGTCCTGGCCGGCAGACCCGAACACGTAATGGAAAAAACCCGCCAGGGTCACCGAAGAGTGGCAATTCCAGCGCACCGGTGATGTCGCCTCAAAACGGACTATCTCCCTGGTGAGGCGGGCGAATGCCTCCTAGCGGACCCCCGTCTTCGGGTGTTGCGAAGATGTGCCAGAGTTGCCACGTCCGCCCTGTCAGCACGTACCGTACGGCAACACAGGTGGGACCAGGTGGGGCAGCGGGAAGGGGCAGCCGGTTTTGAGCACGCACACACCGCAGGCGGCGCAGGCCGTCACGCTGCCCACGACGCTGGACGAGGCAGTGGCGGCGCTCACCGCCATGCCCGCCGCCGTGCCCGTCGCGGGCGGCACCGACCTGATGGCCGCCGTCAACTCCGGGCAACTCAGGCCAACCGGTCTGGTCGGTCTCGGACGGATCAGCGAGATCCGCGGCTGGCAGTACCTGGACGGCCACGCCCTGCTCGGCGCCGGCCTCACGCACGCGCGCATGGGCCGCCCCGACTTCGCCGCGCTCATCCCGGCCCTCGCGGCCTCCGCGCGCGCCGCGGGACCGCCGCAGATCCGCAACGCGGGCACCCTGGGCGGCAACATCGCCTCGGCCGCCCCGACCGGGGACGCGCTGCCCGTCCTGGCCGCCCTGGAGGCGACACTGATCATCGCGGGCCCGGGCGGAGCCCGCCGGGAGATCCCGGTGTCGCACCTGCTGGCCGGCGTGGAGATGCTGCGCGGCGGCGAACTCATCGGCTACGTGCGCGTGCCGCTGCTGCACGCGCCCCAGGTCTTCCTCAAGGCCACCGGCCGCACCGGACCGGGCCGCGCGCTCGCCTCCGTGGCCCTGGTCCTCGACCCCGCGCGCCGGGGCGTGAGATGCGCGGTGGGAGCCATAGCGCCGATGCCGCTGCGGCCCCTTGAGGCCGAGCAGTGGGTCGCCCAGCTGATCGACTGGGACAACAACCGCGCGATCGTCCCGGAGGCGCTCAACGCCTTCGGCGAGTACGTCGCCGCGGCCTGCATCCCCGAACCGGTCCCGGCCGAGGACGGTTCCGTGCAGCAGCTTCCGCCCGCCGTACTGCACCTGCGGCGCACCGTCGCCGCGCTGGCCCGACGAGCACTGGGGAGGGCGCTGTCGTGACCGACGACCAGCACGGAGAGGGCACGCCCCAGGGCGGCGGCCGCTGGGACCCGCTGCCCCAGGGCGACTACGACGACGGCGCCACCGCCTTCGTGAAACTCCCCGAGGGCGGCATCGACGCGCTCCTGTCCGGCGACAGCCCGCTCGCCGCGCCCGGCCACGGTTACGTGCCCCCGCAGATAACGGCGGCGCCCCCCGCGAACGACGGAACCGACCCGGCGGCCGGCGGTGCGTGGGGGACCCCGGCCGGCGGCACCCAGTGGCCCGACCCGAACGCCGTACCGGCTCAGGAGCCGGGCGGGGGCGACCGGTTCACGTACAACCCCGGCGCCACGGGCCAGTGGAACTTCGGCGACGCCAACGCGCCCGACCCGGCCCCGGGCCCCGGCCACGACGTCACCGGCCAGTGGTCCATCCCCGTCGCCGGGGGCGACCTCCCCGACGAGTCGGGCGAGTACTCGACGTCGGCACTCCTGGAGCAGTGGGGCAGCACGCCCCCGGCCACGCTGCCGGGCGGCGCACCCGCACCCTGGGCGACGACCGGGACGGGCGGCGCGAGCGGACAGCCGTGGGAACAGCCGGAGACGGCACCGGGTGCCGACCCGTACGCGCAGACACTGGGGCGGTACGACACGGGCGCGCAGGGCGCTTCGTCCCCGGCCGTCGACGCGGCGGTGGCCGAACGGTACGCCTCCGCGGCCGACGCGGCCCTCGGTGAGGCCCACACGGCCGCCGAGGCGTCCTCGACCGCAGCGGCCTACGAGGGGTACGCCGACTCTCCCGCACTGCACGGCTCGGCGGACGCGGAGCCGGGCTTCGGGCAGGGCGCGGGGGAGCAGCCGCTGCGTGCCTCCGGCGCGGGCACCGCGTACGACACGGCACCCGGCACCCCGGAGGGATCGACGGACGGGTTCCACGACGCGCCGACGGTCGGCTTCCCCGCCGTGTCGAAGGGCGGGTTCCCGGGCGCGCGGTCGGGCGAGTTCTCCGACGCCCCGGCCGGTTCTCCGGAGCAGGCGGAGGCGGGTGCCCCGCAGCAGACGGAGGCCGGTCTCCCGCACGGCTCGGTCTCCGGTGTCGTAGACGTGACACCGGGTGCCCCGGACGGGTCGACTTCCGGTCCAGAAGGTGACGCGCCGCCCGACTTCCCCGGTGCGCCTTCGGGTGCCCCCGGCGGGTCGGACTCGGCCGCCGGCACCGCGGACTTCCCGGACGGAGCGGCCTCCGACGCCTCGCCCCCTCTGCCTCCTGAGCGTCCCACTCCCGCCGACGAACCGGTTTCGGGCTCTGCGGAGGGTGTGGAGGCCGCGGAAGACGCAGGGGCGACCCCGGACTCCACGGACCCCTCGGCCGAGGCCGACCCCCAGAGCGAGGCCGCCGACTCCTCGGACCCCGCGGCGGACACCGCCCCCGGCGACGGGACGCACCCCGCCCCGGAGGCCGCCGCCGTCCCCGCCCCGGACGCCGCCACCCCGCACGACGCCCCCGCGCCTCCCCAGGAGGAGCACCCGCTCGCCTCGTACGTCCTGCGCGTCAACGGCGTGGAACGGCCCGTCACCGACGCGTGGATCGGTGAGTCGCTGCTCTACGTGCTGCGCGAGCGCCTCGGGCTCGCCGGAGCCAAGGACGGCTGCTCGCAGGGCGAGTGCGGGGCCTGCAACGTGCAGGTCGACGGGCGGCTCGTCGCGTCCTGCCTGGTGCCCTCCGTCACCGCCGCCGGCAGCGAGGTGCGCACGGTCGAGGGACTGGCCGTCGACGGTCAGCCCTCCGACGTGCAGCGCGCGCTCGCCAGGTGCGGCGCGGTGCAGTGCGGCTTCTGCGTGCCCGGCATGGCGATGACCGTGCACGACCTGCTGGAGGGCAATCCGGCGCCGACCGAACTGGAGACCCGCCAGGCCCTGTGCGGCAACCTGTGCCGCTGCTCCGGCTACCGGGGCGTCCTTGAGGCCGTCAGGGAGGTCGTCACCGGACGCGAGGCACACACCGCGGCCGACGGTGAGTCGGACGCGGACGAGGCACGTATTCCGCACCAGGCGGGCCCGGGCGCCGGCGGCGTCCACCCGTCGGCGTTCGACTCCCCGGGGTTCCCGAGCGCCAACGGGCCCAGCGGGCCCCCCGGCCCTCAGGGACCCACCGATCCACCCGGACCGCATGACCAGGCGTACGGCCAGGACGGAGGCCAGGCGTGAGCAACGAAGCCGCCACCGCGACCACCGCAGCGGAGGCAGCACCCGCCCCCGAGCCGATCCCACACGGCCTCGGCGCCGCCCTGCCGCCCGCCGACGCCCGCGCCAAGACGGAGGGCACGTTCCCGTACGCGGCCGACCTGTGGGCCGAGGGCCTGCTGTGGGCCGCCGTCCTGCGCTCACCGCACCCGCACGCGCGCATCGTGTCCATCGACACCTCCCACGCGCGCGAGATGCCCGGCGTACGAGCCGTCGTCACCCACGAGGACGTCCCCGGCCGCCCGATGCACGGCAGGGGCACGGCCGACCGCCCGGTGTTCGCCTCCGACGTCGTACGCCACCACGGCGAGCCCATCGCGGCCGTCGCCGCCGATCACCCGGACACCGCGCGGATGGCCGCCGCGGCCGTCATCGTCGAGTACGAGGTGCTCGACCCGGTGCTCGACCCGGAGCAGGCCTTCGAGGCCGAGCCGCTGCACGTGGACGGCAACCTGATCCGGCACATCCCGCTGCGCCACGGCGACCCGGACGCGGCCGGCGAGGTCGTCGTCGAGGGCCTGTACCGCATCGGCCGCGCGGACCCCGCCCCCATCGGCGCCGAGGCCGGCCTCGCCGTGCCCCGCCCCGACGGCGGCGTGGAGCTCTACCTGGCCTCCACCGACCCGCACACCGACCGCGACACCGCCGCCGCCTGCTACGGCCTCGACACCGAACGCGTGAAGATCGTCGTCACCGGAGTTCCCGGTGCCACGGCCGACCGCGAGGACCAGGGCTTCCAACTTCCGCTCGGCCTGCTCGCGTTGAAGACCGGCCGCCCGGTCAAGCTCACCGCGACCCGCGAGGAGTCCTTCCTCGGGCACTCCCACCGACACCCCACCCTGCTGCGCTACCGCCACCACGCCGACGCCGAGGGCAGGCTGGTGAAGGTCGAGGCGCAGATCCTGCTGGACGCGGGCCCGTACGCGGACGCGTCGTCGGAAGCGCTGGCCGCCGCCGTCTCCTTCGCCTGCGGCCCGTACGTCGTCCCGAACGCCTTCATCGAGGGCTGGGCCGTGCGCACCAACAACCCGCCCGCCGGCCATGTGCGCGGCGAGGGCGCCATGCAGGTGTGCGCCGCCTACGAGGCGCAGATGGACAAGCTCGCGAAGAAACTCGGCGTCGACCCGGCCGAACTGCGCCTGCGCAACGCCCTGGCCACCGGTGACGTGCTCCCGACGGGCCAGACGGTGACATGCCCGGCGCCGGTGGCGGAGCTGCTGCAGGCCGTCCAGGACTTCCCGCTCCCGGCCCTGCCCAAGGACACCCCCGAGGAGGAGTGGCTGCTGCCCGGCGGCCCCGAGGGCGCGGGCGAGCCGGGCGCGGTGCGCCGGGGCGTCGGCTACGGCCTGGGCATGGTGCACATGCTCGGCGCGGAGGGCGCGGACGAGGTCTCCACGGCGACCGTGAAGGTCCACGACGGCGTCGCGACCGTGCTGTGCGCGGCCGTCGAGACCGGCCAGGGCTTCACCACCCTGGCCCGGCAGATCGTCCAGGAGACCCTCGGCGTCGACGAGGTGCACGTGGCGCCCGTCGACACCGACCAGCCCCCGGCGGGCCCGGGCTGCCGCGGCCGCCACACCTGGGTGTCGGGCGGCGCGGTGGAGCGCGCGGCGAAGATGGTCCGCACCCAGCTGCTCCAGCCCCTGGCCCACAAGTTCGGCATGTCCACCGAACTGCTCCAGATCACCGACGGCAAGATCACCTCGTACGACGGGGTCCTCTCGACCACCGTCACCGAGGCGCTGGAGGGCAAGGAGCTGTGGGCGACCGCGCAGTGCCGCCCCCACCCCACCGAGCCGCTGGACGGCGCCGGCCAGGGCGACGCCTTCGTGGGTCTCGCGTTCTGCGCGATCCGCGCGGTCGTCGACGTCGACATCGAACTGGGCTCCGTACGCGTGGTGGAGCTCGCGATCGCGCAGGACGTGGGCCGGGTGCTCAACCCCACCCAGCTCGCCGCGCGCATCGAGGCGGGCGTCACGCAGGGCGTCGGCATCGCCCTCACGGAGAACCTCCGCACCCCCCGAGGCCTGATCCGCCACCCCGACCTCACCGGCTACGCCCTGCCCACCGCCCTGGACGCCCCCGACATCCACATCGTCAAGCTCGTCGAGGAACGTGACGTGGTCGCTCCCTTCGGCGCGAAGGCGGCCAGCGCGGTACCGGTGGTGACGTCCCCGGCGGCCATCGCCTCCGCCGTACGGGCCGCCACGGGCCGCCCGGTGAACAGGCTGCCCATAAGGCCCCAGGCGGCGGTGGTGACGGCACAGTGACCCAAGAGCCCCGGTACGAACCGCCGCCCAGCGTCGGCAAGGTGCTGGTGTGGGTGCTGCTGTTCGTGCTCGCGGCGGTGGTCGTGGTGCTGGGTGGCGTGTACCTCACGTGATGCCTTGATGGACGGTGTCGTTCTCGTCACCGGCGTGATGGCGTCCGGCAAGTCCACGGTGGCGCAGGCACTGGCGGCGAGGCTGCCGCGGGCGGCGCACGTCCGCGGGGACGTCTTCCGGCGGATGATCGTCTCGGGGCGGGCGGAGTACCTGCCGGGGGCGCAGGACGGCGAAGCGGAAGCCCAACTCCGGCTGCGGTACCGGCTGTCGGCGGCCACCGCGGACGCGTACGCCGAGGCGGGCTTCACGGCGGTCGTCCAGGACGTCGTTCTGGGCGCGGACTTGGCGGCGTACGTCGAACTGGTGCGCACCCGCCCGCTGTACGTCGTCGTCCTGGCTCCGGACGGGCAGACGGTCGCGGCCCGCGAGAGGGGACGTACGAAGTCGGGCTACGGGGCGTGGACCGTCGAGCGGTTGGACGGGATCCTGCGGACGCGAACCCCGCGCATCGGGCTGTGGCTGGACACGTCGGAGCTGACCGTGGGGGAGACGGTGCAGGCGATCGTGGCAGGCAGGGAACGCGCGAGGGTCGCCTGACGTCTTCCGGTGAGGACCCTGGTGCGTGGGGCGGGCCGTTGTCAGTGGTGCGGCGTAGTGTTCTGGGCAGTGGGGAGGCCCGCCTGCGATCACCACGTACGGCCGGCTGTCGTGCCCTGCCCGGGGACGAGGAACATTCACACGGGGGAAGAACGATGAGCACGACCGACACCGTGGACACTGCCGGCACTGCGGACCCCTTCGGCACCGCGATGATCGTCCTGACCGAGACGGAGCTGGGCGCGTACGTCACGCACGCGCCGTCGCGCCGCTGGCTGACCGGCCCCGGACTGCCCGGCGTCGGCGGCCTGTTGACGTTCGAGGCGCTGCGCCGGGACGGCCTGCGCACGGTCGCCGACTCGACGGGCGACCCGGACAGCCGCCTCTCGCCGGAGCTGCGGGACCAGCTGGTCATAGGGGGCCTGCTGGGCGCCGCGGGCCCGGAGACGGAGTCGGTCCTGCTCGACGGGTCGACGGGCGAGATCTCGACGACGTACTTCCTCCACGACCGTCCCGACCTGATGGACCGTCGCCCGTTCGCGCCGTCCCTGGAGAAGCTGGTCCGCTTCGCCACGGCGGCCGACGAACTGGCGGCCCTGCGCGGCCAGTTCGCGGCGTACGCGGGCCGCTTCGGCCCCCAGGCGGTGGCGGAGGCGTCGCGCCAGTTGCTGGCCCTGTACGAGGAGGGCACGGGCGGCGACGTCCCCCCGTTCTGGAAGATGGCGGCGGTGATCCGCCCCCTGGCCCTGGTGGCGGGCCGTGGCACCGTCTCCGAACTGGCCCTGGACCTACCGCTCCGCCTGCTCGACGAGGAGTTCGGCGCCGGCGCGATCGTCCGCTTCGAGGACGTCGACTTCCCGCCCACCCTCACCCACGAGCCGACCCGCCGCTTCCTGCGCGAGGTGGGCCTGCCGGAGGAGGTCGTCTGGTTCACCCTGGACACGGACATGCCCCTGCGGACCCTGACGGAGTACGCCGAGGAGGGCTCGGTCGACCTCCCCGAGGGCGCGGACCGCCTGATCCGCCTCGGCCACCTGCTGGAGGACACCAGCCTGGTCATCGACGGCACGACGGGTGCAATCCTCTGCTGGTCCGAGCCGGACACCACCCTGCGCCCCCTGAACGCCGACATCTCCACCCTCGGCTTCACGTTGTGGCTCATCCACCGCGAACAGACCCTGGACGCGGAACACGGCCTCACCGAGGCCTACGACCAACTGGCCGACACCATGACCCGCACCCTCGCCGCGGTCGACCCCCTCGCCTGCAACCACACCCTCCTGACCCCGGGCGACGACGGCTGGCGCTACTGGCCGGAGGTCTTCGAGGACCAGGCGGGCGGGGGACTGTACGCGTAGGAGGGCCGCACCTCGTACGGCGTAACCCAACCGCCCCGAGGCGGACGAGGCGGTTAGCGTCGAATCATGGTGGACAACAACCCCGGCAACGACACCGGCCAAGGCACCCCGCGAGACCCCGACATCGAGTCCGTCTTCGAGACCATCGAGCAGCTGCACGAACGCATCGCGGAGCTGCGCCCCGATCTCATCTTCAACATCTCCTTCGGCCACCGGCTCAAAGCCCCGGAGCGCAACCGCAAGGAGCCCGCGCCGGACGAGGCGAGGTTCGGCGACTACTTCGCCCTGAGCCAGTCGTTCGACAACGTCTTCGACAAGGCCGGCGACGGTTTCATCAACATCCACAGCCTCCCGGTGTGACCAGCGCACCGATGGGTCGCCCGGAGATCCGCCTGGCGATCCTGCAGCCCACGTCCCTGTGCAATCTGAACTGCACGTACTGCTACGTCCCCGACCGCAGGAACGCGGCACTGATGTCGGACGAGGTGCTGGAAGCGGCCGCGAGCTTCGTGTTCGAGGCGGCACCGGAGTCCCAGCGTGCGTTCACGATCCTGTGGCACGCGGGGGAGCCGCTGACCGCCGGCCTGGACTTCTACCGCCGAGCCTTCGAGACCTTCGAGGCCGCACGACCACGCGACGCGACGGTGCGCCACTCCTTCCAGACGAACGCCACCCTGGTGACGGACGAATGGAGCTGCTTCTTCGCATCGCACGGGGCGACCATCGGAGTGAGCGTCGACGGCCCGCGCGCACTCCATGACGCGAACAGGGTCAGATGGTCAGGCAAGGGATCCTTCACCCGCACGATGCGCGGCGTCGCGTCCCTGCGCCGCCACGGCTTCGACCCCGCCGCCATCTGCGTACTGACCCCCACGTCACTCCAACACCCCGACGAGATCTACGACTTCTTCCGCGACGAGGGCTTCCCGTCCGTCGGATTCAACGTCGAGGAATCCGAGGGCAGCTACGCGCGCTCCCGCCACCTCGACCGGGACCGTGGCGACACACGCCAGGACTACATGCGCTTCATGCGCCGCATCTGGCAGCGTCGGCAGTCCGACCAAGGCCGCCTGCGCATCCGTGAGTTCGACCGCGAGCTGGCGATGATCCGCGACCTGCGCCGCGACCCGGATTTCGTGGCCACCCCGGACGAGGTGGTGACCTTCGCGAACGTCACCATCCGCCGAGACGGCGGCATCAGCACGTTCGCACCGGAGTTGGCCTCCACCGCGAGCGCCGAGTACGACGACTTCGTCATCGGCAGCGTACTGGCGGACTCACCGGCGGACGTCCTGTCAGGCGCTGCTCTGCACCGCCTGCGCGAGGACCTGGAAAAGGGCCGCGACCTGTGCCGCCGACAGTGCGCCTA
The DNA here is from genome assembly GCF_042888465.1 of Streptomyces sp. NPDC002888. NCBI lineage: Bacteria > Bacillati > Actinomycetota > Actinomycetes > Kitasatosporales > Streptomycetaceae > Streptomyces > Streptomyces sp. NPDC002888. Next base: position 112,953 of record NZ_JBIAPU010000013.1, read on the forward strand.
CTTCCCGGTGTGCGGCGGCGGCTATCCCTCCAACAAACTCGCGGAACACGGCACCCTGGAAGCCGCGGAAACGTCGACCTGCCGCCTCCACAGAATGGCCCTCACGGACGTGGTGATGACAGAACTGACGGCACTCAACCAGCACGTCAATGTGCTCGGTAGCCCCGCATTCCCAATGTGAATTGTCGGAGTAAGTCTGCCGTTCTGGATGGGCATTCGCGGGTGTGGCGCCGAGGGTGGAAAGTCCGAGTGCTGCGCCGATGCACGCCGCGGCATTTAAGCCTTGATTGGTGCGGCCGACCTGGCGGCCTGCTCGATCTTCGCGCAGTAGGCTGCACGGGCTTCCTCGTTGATCTGCTTCTCGTGTTCGGCGCGCAACCCGGTCCGGCCGTCGAGGCCCTCGCGCAGGATATCGGCGTGCCCGGCATGCCGGATGGACTCGCCGAGGACATGGACCATGATGGCGAACAGGTTCGTGTTGGGATAAGGCTCCGGCCACCACGGCACGTGGCCGGGGGCGTCGAGGGGAAGCTCGTTGAGCGTCGCGTCCGAGTGTTCTCACGTGCGCCGGTAGAACCCGATGATCTGATCGCGGGTCTCGTCCTCGGTTGCCCACAGATCGCTGCCGTTGGAGTCCTGCCACCGGGGCAGCGGTTCCGGGGAAGGGCGGTCGAAGACCTCGCCGAAGTACCTGGCCTCGACGGTGGCCACGTGTTTGACCAGGCCGAGGAGGTTGGTCCCGGTCGTTGTCAAAGGTCGGCGGGCGTCGTATTCGGACAAGCCGTCGAGTTTCCAGAGCAGCGCCTTGCGGTCCCGCCGCAGTCTCCCGTGCAGGTTGTCTCTCGCGAATTCATCGATCATGCGGCATGAGCCTGCCATGGGCTGCTCGTGGTCTCAAGATCCCGTACGTGGTCCGCAACGACTGGCAGAGCCGAGGCCTGGCCATGGCCGCCGCCCTTACCTGCTACAAGAAGTCCGACGGGGCGCGGGGCGCCCTCAATGTAGTAGTCCTCGGTGTAGTAGTGACGAACTGAGACGGGACTGAGACGGACCGACCGAGAGGGCGGCACCCTTTCGGGGGTGCCGCCCTCTCGGTCTGCCTGGTCAGTCAATGGAGGCCGTGGCGGGAATCGAACCCACGTAACTCGCTTTGCAGGCGAGCCCCTAAACCACTCGGGCACACGGCCGGACTCCGAGTTCGTCGGGGAGTGGAGGCTCCTGTCCGAACTCGGTGAGATGACCGTAGGCCGGGGTGGGAAGGGAGCTCAAGGGACACGCCGGGTCTGCAATGGGACTGCCATACGCCGTTCACAAAGGGCGCGTCGTGCTGGTCGTACTCCCTCGACTCAGCTGGGCTTCTCGCCGAGCGCGGCGCGCAGCCAGTCCAGTGGTCCCATGCTGAGCAACTGGTCGGCGAGTGCGATGGCGGTCTTGGTGGTGAGGCGGGCGCGGCTGTTGTCGATCCAGCGTTGGCCCACCGCGTGGGGGCAGCCCTCGGACGTCGACGCGTTCCTCGACGAGGCCCTCAACGGTGGTCCGGCTCATCTGCGATTCGCGCTATCAGCGCGACTACGCTCTTGTACCGGACGGTATGCCCGAGACGTGGCGGGGACGCGGCCGAGGAATAACAAGGGCTGGGCGTCGACTGCCTGGGGCGCGACTCCTATGTGGGTGTGCCTCGGGTGGGAGCGGGGTTCGACTCCGAAGCCGGTCGCTCGTACTGGTCCGGCCGGACTCCGAGTTCGTCGGGGAGTGGAGGCTCCTGTCCGAACTCGGTGAGATGACCGTAGGGCGGGGTGGGGAGGGGGCTCAAGGGGCACGCCGGGTCTGCAGTGGGACTGCCATGCGCCGTTCATGAAAGGGGTGGCGGCGGGGTGGTCGTAGGACCAAGGGTGCAGGGAGAGGTCCGGCTTTCGACAGGGGTCAAAGCCGGCTGTGAACCTTACGCTGGGCTGCATGACCGCCCTCGACAACTCCGCGATCACCTACGACAGCGAGATACGCGAAGGGGTGTTGGGGCGGTCCTATCGGGCCCTCAGCGTCGGCATCGTCTCCGTCGTGCTGCTCATTGCCTTCGAGGCGACTGCCGTCGGGACGGCGATGCCCGTCGCCGCGCGGGAGCTGGACGGGGTGTCGCTGTACGCGTTCGCGTTCTCGGGGTATTTCACGACGAGTCTGTTCGGGATGGTGCTGGCCGGGCAGTGGTCGGACCGGCGGGGGCCGGTGGGGGCGTTGACCGGGGGGATCGTCGCGTTCGCGGCGGGGTTGTTGGTGTCGGGGACGGCCGGGGTGATGTGGTTGTTCATCCTGGGGCGGGCCGTGCAGGGGCTCGGGGGCGGGCTCGTGATCGTCGCCTTGTATGTGGTCGTCGGGCGGGCTTATCCGGAGCCGTTGCGGCCGGCGATCATGGCGGCGTTCGCGGCGAGTTGGGTCGTGCCGTCCGTTGTCGGGCCGCTCGCCGCGGGTGTGGTGACCGAGCAACTCGGGTGGCGGTGGGTGTTCGTCGGGATTCCGGTTCTGGTGGTGTTCCCGCTCGCGCTTGCCCTGCCTCAGATACGGCGGCGGGCCGCGGGGCCCGTGGACGCAGGCCGGGAGGCCGGCGCCTTCGACCGGCGTCGGATTCGGCTCGCGCTCGCCATCTCCCTCGGCGCCGGGCTCCTGCAGTACGCAGCCCAGGACCTGCGGTGGGTCTCGCTCGTGCCCGGTGTCGTGGGCGCCGCGCTGCTCGTGCCGGCCGTGCTGGGGCTGTTGCCGCGGGGCACCTACCGGGCCGCGCGTGGTCTTCCGTCGGTCGTGCTGCTGAGGGGCGTGGCGGCGGGGTCCTTCATCGGTGCCGAGTCCTTCGTACCGCTGATGCTGGTCACCCAGCGGGGCCTCGCGCCGACGCTCGCCGGGCTCTCGCTCGCGGCGGGTGGAGCGACCTGGGCGCTGGCTTCGTGGGTGCAGTCACGCTCGCGGGTGGAGCCGTACCGGGAGCGCCTGATGACGGTGGGGATGCTGCTGGTGGCGGCGGCCATCGCCACCGCGCCCAGCGTGCTGCTGCCTGCCGTGCCCGTGTGGACGGTCGCCGTGGCGTGGGCGTTCGGGTGCTTCGGGATGGGGCTGGTGATCTCCTCCACCAGTGTGTTCCTGCTCCATCTGTCCGCCCCGGAGGAAGCCGGTACCAACTCCGCCGCCCTTCAGATTTCCGACGGACTCTCCAACATCCTGCTGCTCGCGGTCGGGGGTGCCGCCTTCGCCGCGCTCGGCGGCGGCGACGTCACTCACAGCGTCACCCACAGCGCCGCGGAGGCCGCCACCACCTCCCACCCCGCTGCCTTCGCGGTCGTGTTCCTGCCGATGGCGTCAGTCGCTCTCCTGGGGGCTTGGGTGACGACCCGACTGCGCGAACGGGAGAGCTGAACCGGGCGACCCCACTCCGGCCCCGGTCCCCGCCCGCTCCCGCAGCACCAGCCCCACGAACACCACCGCGATGGCGATGGCCACGCCGTGCGCGACCGCGACGACCGCCAGCGGCGAGTACGCCTCCAGCGCCGCGCCCACCGCGACCATGCCGACGCCGAAGCCGAGGCTCTCCACCGTGGCCGACAGCCCGAAGGCGTGCGTGCGCAGGGTGTCCGGCAGGGTCTGGAGGTGCGAGGTGTACGACACCTCGGTCAGGCCGTCGGCCGCGCCCGCCACCAGCGCCACCAGCACGGTCACCGCCCACGGCAGCCCGGCGAAGGCCAGGATGAACCCGGCGGACATCGCGATCGTGCCGAACCCGAAGCCCAGCGCGCCCACGGCCCGGCCCGAGCGGCGCGTCCAGCGCTGGATCACCTGCTGGACCAGGACGTTGCCGACCGCCCACACGCACCAGAAGACGCTCACGAACACCGCCGGGCTGTCGGTGTCCAGCTCGGTCGAGTACACGGGCAGCGCCGCGTTGTGGGAGGACGAGCCCAGCGCGTCCACCGCCCGCAGCAGCACCATCAGGCCGAGCACGGGGGCGGCGGCCAGGGCCACGACGGCACGGGGCACCCGACGCCGCTCACGGACCTCGCCGTCGTCCCCCGACGCCGCCGGCTTCCCCGAGGACGCGGGCAACTGCGCCACCGCCACCGCGCACACCAGGAACGTCACCATGTCCACCAGGAACGCCGCCGTGTACCCGAGCAGCGACACCACGACACCGGCCGACGCGAACCCGGCCACCATGGCCAGCGAACGCCAGCTCACCATCAGCGAGTTGGCCCACGTACGGCGCTCCTTTGCCACCATCTCCGGGATGACCGAGCTGCGCAGCGCGACCACGAACACCGTGCCCGTGACCCCGCCCACCGCCGAGACGACGAACAGCGTGGCCGTGCGCAGCCCGTCGGGCACCGTCACCAGGACCACCAGCACCGCCGCCTGCACCACGTTCACCCAGAACATGACGCCCCGCGCCGACCACCTCGCCAGCACGGGACCGACGACCAGCCCCGCCACGAACCCCGCCGCGAGCCGTACGGCCATGAACGCGCCGACGGCCACGGCCCGTTCGGTGACGGCGTACACGTACAGGTTCAGCGCCACCATGTTCAGGTAGGTGCCGTACGAGGAGAGCGCGTAGCCCCCGATCAGGATCCGGTACCTGCGTTCACTCGTCACTCCCGAACGCTAGGCGGGCCGTCGCTGCCTCGTCCATGCGATCTTTGGACAGCTTCGCCGCCCCCGGCCGGCTTCGGCTGTGACGTGTGTGACGTGAATCCCACCTCCCCCGGGCCGGGCGTTGTTCGCGCGTTGACGCCCGCGCACCGCCGGTAGGGTGGCCCGGTTGTCATACGTAGCCGACCCCACCCCCGAGCCGCCCGACCCCCGTACGGAGACCGTGACTACCACCGCCGCTTCCTCCACCTCCCACTCCCACCACCTCTCGCCCGCCTTCCCGGGCCGGGCCCCGTGGGGTACCGCCAGCAAGCTGCGCGCCTGGCAGCAGGGGGCGATGGAGAAGTACATCCAGGAGCAGCCGCGTGACTTCCTCGCCGTCGCCACGCCCGGCGCCGGAAAGACGACCTTCGCGCTGACGCTGGCGTCCTGGCTGCTGCACCACCACGTCGTGCAGCAGGTGACCGTCGTCGCGCCCACCGAGCACCTGAAGAAGCAGTGGGCGGAGGCCGCCGCGCGGATAGGGATCAAGCTGGACCCGGAGTACAGCGCGGGCCCGCTCGGCAAGGACTACCACGGCGTCGCCGTGACCTACGCGGGCGTCGGCGTCCGGCCGATGCTGCACCGCAACCGGTCCGAGCAGCGCAAGACCCTCGTCATCCTCGACGAGATCCACCACGCCGGTGACTCGAAGTCCTGGGGCGAGGCCTGCCTGGAGGCGTTCGAGCCCGCCACGCGCCGACTCGCCCTCACCGGCACGCCCTTCCGCTCCGACACCAACCCCATCCCCTTCGTGACGTACGAAGAGGGCAACGACGGCATCCGGCGGTCCGCCGCCGACTACACCTACGGCTACGGCAACGCGCTCGCCGACCACGTCGTCCGGCCGGTCATTTTCCTGAGTTACAGCGGCAACATGCGCTGGCGCACCAAGGCCGGGGACGAGATCGCCGCCCGGCTCGGCGAGCCCATGACCAAGGACGCGGTCAGCCAGGCCTGGCGTACGGCGCTGGATCCGCGCGGCGAGTGGATGCCCAGCGTGCTGCGGGCCGCCGACCAGCGGCTGACGGAGGTCAGGAAGGCCATCCCGGACGCGGGGGCCCTTGTCATCGCCTCCGACCAGGACTCCGCCCGCGCCTACGCCAAGCTGATCCGCGAGATCACCGGCAACAAGGCGACCCTCGTCCTCTCCGACGACGCCGGCGCGTCCCAGCGGATCGACGACTTCAGTGGCAACAACGACCGGTGGATGGTCGCCGTCCGCATGGTGTCCGAGGGCGTCGACGTGCCCCGGCTCGCGGTCGGGGTGTACGCCACCACCATCTCCACGCCGCTCTTCTTCGCCCAGGCCGTCGGCCGTTTCGTACGGTCCCGGCGGCGCGGCGAGACCGCCTCCGTCTTCCTGCCGACCGTCCCCGACCTCCTCACCTTCGCCAACGAGATGGAGGTCGAGCGCGACCACGCCCTCGACAAGCCGAAGAAGGAGGGCGAGGAGGACCCGTACGCCGAGTCCGAGAAGGAGATGGAGGAGGCGAACCAGGAGCAGGACGAGGACACCGGCGAGCAGGAGCAGTTCTCCTTCGAGGCGCTGGAGTCCGAGGCCGTCTTCGACCGGGTCCTCTACGACGGCGCCGAGTTCGGCATGCAGGCCCACCCAGGGAGCGAGGAGGAGCAGGACTACCTCGGCATTCCCGGCCTCCTCGAACCCGACCAGGTACAGCTGCTGCTCCAGAAGCGGCAGGCCAAGCAGATCGCGCACAGCAAGAAGAAGCCGGACGCCGAGGCCGACCTGCTGGAAGTGCCCGCCGAGCGGCGGCCGGTCGTCTCGCACAAGGAGATGATGGAGCTGCGCAAGCAGCTCAACACGATGGTCGGCGCGTACGTCCACCAGAGCGGCAAGCCGCACGGCGTGATCCACACCGAGCTGCGCCGCGTGTGCGGTGGACCGCCGAGCGCGGAGGCGACGGCGGGGCAGCTGCGGCAGCGGATCGCCAAGGTGCAGGAGTGGGCGACGCGGATGAAGTGACGCCGGGGGCGCGAGCACACCGGCGCACCAGCGCACAGCACGCGGTCACACGCCGTACGTATCGGGACAAACGACGGTAGTCCCTCCCGGCCACTGCCCGGATTCTGGACGGAGCCTTCCGCTCAGCGAACCTGCTTCGCTACTGTCCCGCTACGCACACGCCCCGTGGCAGCGCCGCCGCGGAGCGCAGCCGTGAAGCGACTCGGCCCGGGCGAACCGGGGCCGCAGACCGATCGGCGGCCTCTGAAGCGCGTCGCTGACGGGACTCGGCGACGCATCGTTCGCGAGGGGGCTTGCCGACCTCACCACTTGGAGGAGTGGGCGTCGTGACCGCGGAGACCTCTCAGACGCTCGACCGGGGCCTACGGGTCCTCAAGCTGCTGGCCGACACGGACCATGGGCTGACCGTCACCGAGCTATCCAACAAACTGGGCGTGAACCGGACCGTGGTGTACCGGTTGCTCGCCACCCTTGAACAGCACGCACTCGTACGGCGTGATCTGGGCGGCCGAGCCCGGGTCGGCCTCGGGGTGCTGCGACTGGGCCGACAGGTGCATCCACTGGTGCGGGAGGCCGCGTTGCCGGCGCTGCGTTCGCTGGCGGAGGACATAGGGGCGACGGCACATCTGACGCTGGTGGACGGGGCGGAGGCGTTGGCCGTCGCCGTTGTCGAGCCGTCCTGGACGGATTACCACGTGGCGTATCGGGCGGGGTTCCGGCATCCACTGGACCGGGGAGCGGCGGGGCGGGCGATTCTCGATGCGCGGCAGCGGCCTTCGCAGGAGCCGGGGTACACGTTGACGCACGGGGAACTGGAGGCGGGGGCCAGTGGGGCGGCGGCGCCGTTGCTGGGGGTCACCGGTGTGGAGGGGAGTGTGGGGGTCGTGATGTTGGCTGATGCGGTGCCGGAGAGGGTGGGGCCGCGGGTTGTGGATGCGGCGCGGGAGGTGGCGGAGGCGTTGCGCTGAGCGCTGCGCTGAGCTGGTGCCGCGGGCTGGTGCTGGCGGGGGGCGGGTCGCGCAGCCCGGCGCTTACTGGGTGCCGCCTGCGCCCACCCTCCCTCACTCTCGGCTTCGCTCGAGCGGGGGGACCCCCATCGCCCCCAGGAGGCACGCATGCCCGCAGGGTGCGGGCGTATGGCTGAAACGCCCCCTCCGTTAGATTGATTCCGTGCTCTCTCGTCTCACGCGTCCCCAGGCTCTCGCCGTCTGTGCTGTGCCCTTCGTGGCGCTGGTTGCCACGGCGGCCTTCGTGCCGTTGCCGTTTTCGGTGGCGGAGCCGGGGATGACGGCGAACGTGCTCGGGGCGAACCAGGGGGAGCAGGTGATCACGATCTCCGGTGCGCCGACGCGGAAGACCAGCGGGCAGTTGCGGATGACGACGATCGAGGCGACCTCGCCGGACGCGGACGTCTCGCTGGGTGATGTGATCGACGGCTGGTTCCGTTCCGACCAGGCGATCATGCCGCGCGACTCGGTGTACCCCAGCGGCAAGAACACCAAGGAGATCGAGCAGCACAACACCGCGCAGATGAAGGAGTCCCAGGACACCGCGACCGAGGCCGCGCTCGACTACCTGGACCTCGACGGCAAGAACGTCAAGGTCACGCTGAAGCTCGCCGACGTCGGCGGCCCCAGCGCCGGACTGCTGTTCACGCTCGGCATCATCGACAAGCTCGACGGCGACGGCAGCGGCGGCGATCTCACCGGTGGCCGCAACATCGCCGGTACGGGGACGATCGACGCCGACGGGAAGGTGGGCGCGGTCGGGGGCGTGGCGCTGAAGACGCAGGCCGCCCGCCGGGACGGCGCGACCGTCTTCCTCGTACCGAAGGACGAGTGCTCCGACGCCCGGTCCGACCTGCCGAAGGGGCTGCGCCTGGTCCCGGTGACCACGCTGAAGAGCGCGGTCGACGCCCTCGTGTCCCTGGAGAAGGGCAAGGGCTCCGTACCGAGCTGCTAGCTCCGGAGTCAGGCGGGAGTTCCTTACTTCACGAACCCCTCCTCCTTCAGCCAGTCCAACGCCACCTGGTGCGGATCCTCCCCGTCGACGTCCACCTTCGCGTTCAGCTGCTGCGCCACCCTGTTGTTGAGCTTCTTGGTGATCGGGTTCAGGACCTCGGCGATCGCCGGCCACTTCTTCAGGGTCTTGGTGTTGATCTCGGGGGCCGCGTTGTAGTTGGGGAAGAACTTCTTGTCGTCGTCCATCACCACCAGGTCCATGGAGGTGATCCGCCCGTCGGTGGTGAACACCTCCCCGTAGACGCAGCTCCCCTTCGCGGCCTGTGTGTAGATGATCCCGGTGTCCATCTGGGTGATCCGGCCCGTCGGCAGGTTCATCCCGTACGCCTTCTGCATGCCCGGCAGGCCGTCCGCGCGGTTGGCGAACTCGCCCTCCACGCACAGCGTCACCGCCTTGGGGTCCCGCTGGGACAGCTCGGCCACGTCGGACAGCGTCTTCGTGCCGTACTTCTTGTAGTTGGCCTGGTTCATCGCCAGCGCGTACGTGTTGTTGAGCCGGGACGGCGGCAGCCAGGTCAGCCCGTTCTTCAGGTCGGCGTCGCGCACCGCCTCCCACTGCCGGTACGGGTCGGCGATGGGTTCGCTGTTGCCCTGGTACGTGATCCAGGCGGTGCCCGTGTACTCGTACATGGCGTCCGCGTCGCCCTTGAGGACCGCCTCGCGTCCGCCGATGGAGCCCTGGATGCCGGTGCGGTCCAGGACGTCCGCGCCGGCCGCCTGGAAGGCGATGCCCATGATCGCGCCCATGATGAGGCTCTCGGTGAACGACTTGGACGTCACGGTGAGATGGGCGCCCTCAAGCGGCTTGCCCCGCCCGATCGAGCCGGGTTGGACGTCGTCGACCATGGGGGAGCCGCTGGTCAGCCCGCAGCCGGACAGCAGCACCAGAGCCGCCGCCGGCCATGCGAGCCGCCTCACCTGTCCACCTCCAGCCCCCGCGGCCGCAGCAGCACCTCGGCCAGTGAGGCCAGCCAGTCGACGAGCAGCGCCAGGGCGACGGTGAGGACCGAGCCCAGCACCAGTACCGGCATCCGCTGGTTGGTGATGCCGGCGGTGATCAGCACGCCCAGGCCGCCGCCCCCTCCGAAGGTCGCCAGGGTCGCGGTGCCGACGTTCAGGACGAGAGCTGTGCGCACGCCCGCCAGGATCAGCGGGACGGCCAGCGGGAGTTCGACCTTCCTGAGCACGCCCGTGGGGGACATGCCGATGCCCCGCGCCGCCTCGAGCAGTGTGGGGTCGTTCGCCTTCAGGCCCGCGATGGTGTTCGACAGCACGGGCAGCACGGCGTAGGCGATCATGCCGATCAGGGCCGACCTGCGGCCGATGCCCAGCCAGATCACCAGCAGGGCGAGCAGACCGATCGCCGGGGCCGCCTGGCCCATGTTGGCGAAGGTCATCGCGATCGGGGTCGCCTTCCGCAGCGACCCGCGGGTCAGCAGGATGCCCAGCGGAATGGCGATGATCAGCACGAAGAAGGTCGAGATCACGGTGAGCTGGACGTGCTGCCACAACGCCTTGGACACCTGGCCGTTCGACAGCGCGTTCTCGGAGATCTGGTCCAGGTCCGCCTGCCGGAACCACAGCCAGGTCGCGAGCAGCAGGGCCACCAGGAACAGGGGCAGGAACGTCAGCTTCTGCCAGGTGATCCGTCTGCGCGCCGGGCCCGGCGGAGGAGGGGGCTCCTCCTCTTCCTGGTAGGCCGGATCCTCCGTCGCACGGTCCTGAAGCTCGGGGACGGTCACGCCTTCTCCTCCCCGCCGACACCCTCCTGCTCCGCGTGCGTCTGTGCGGCCCGCAGCTCCTCCAGCGCGTGCCGGTGCTCGGCGGCCTCCAGCCGGTCTGCCTCCATCAGCCCGTGCACCGAGTTCATGAGCGTCTCCACGTCGACGACCCCGGTGTACTCCCCGCGCCGCCCGGTGACCGGGACACGCCCCGCGCTGTCCGTGAGCACCGCCTCCAGCGCGTCCCGCAGGGTCGCGTCCCGGGTCACCGTGCCGGTCACCAGCGTGCCCGCCCGTGCCAGCGAGCCCCTGGCGCGCATCAGGTCGCCGCGCCGCAGCCACTTGTAGGGCCGGCCGCGCCGGTCGAGGAGCAGGATCTCGTTCGTCAGGCTGTCCCGGAGCCGGCTGAAGAACTCCTGGAGCGGGTCGTCGATGGTCACCGTCGCGTAGTCGGTGATCTCCACGTCCCGTACACGGGTGAGGTTGAGCCTCTTGAGGGCGGCGCCCGCGCCGACGAACCCGGACACGAAGTCGTCCGCCGGGTTGGTGAGGATCGCCTCCGGGGTGTCGAACTGCGCGATGTGCGAGTGCTCGCGCAGCACGGCGATCCGGTCGCCCAGCTTGATCGCCTCGTCGAAGTCGTGGGTGACGAACACGATCGTCTTGTGCAGCTCGTGCTGGAGGCGGATCAACTCGTCCTGGAGGTGGTCGCGGGTGATCGGGTCGACGGCCCCGAACGGCTCGTCCATCAGCAGCACCGGCGGATCGGCCGCGAGCGCCCGGGCCACGCCCACGCGCTGCTGCTGGCCGCCGGAGAGCTGGCGGGGGTAGCGGCCGTGGAACTCGCCGGGGTCGAGCCCGACGAGGTCCAGCATCTCCTCGACCCGCGCGGCGATCCGGTCCTTCGGCCAGCCGACCATCCTCGGGACCAGCGCGATGTTCTGCGCCACGGTCATGTGCGGGAAGAGCCCGGAGGACTGGATCGCGTAGCCGACCTTGCGGCGCAGCTTCACCGGGTCGATGTGGGTGACGTCCTCGCCGTCGATGCGGATGCGGCCGCCGGTCGGCTCGATCAGCCGGTTGATCATCTTCAGGGTGGTCGACTTGCCGCACCCGGACGGGCCGACGAACACGACCGTCTCACCCGCCCCGATCTCCATGTTCACGTTGTCGACGGCCGGGCTCGGGTTGCCCGGGTATCTCTTGGAGAGGTTCTCCAGCTCGATCGTGGCGCCCGTCGCGGTCGTCTCAGGCACGGATCCCCCTCGGAATGGTCAGCCGGCCGATGAGGACGTAAGCGGCGTCGAACAGCAGCGCCAGCACGACGATGCCGAGGGTGCCCGCGAGGACCTGGTTGAGCGCGTTCGCGCTGCCCAGGGAGGCGAGTCCGCGGAAGATCTCGTTGCCGAGGCCAGGCCCGGAGGCGTAGGCGGCGATGGCCGCGATGCCCATCAGCATCTGGGTCGCGACCCGGATCCCGGTCAGGATCGGCGGCCACGCCAGCGGCAGCTCGACCCGCGCCAGCCGCGCCGGCCGGGACATCCCGATGCCGTTGGCCGCGTCCACCAGCGAGGGATCGACGCCCCGCAGGCCCACGATCGAGTTCCGCACGACCGGCAGCAGCCCGTACAGCGTCAGCGCGATGACGGTGGGCGGCACACCGAGGCCCACGACCGGGATCAGCAGACCGATCATGGCCAGCGAGGGGATGGTGAGGAAGGTGGCCGTGGTCGTGGTGGCGAGGTTGCCGGCCCACTCGCTGCGGTAGGTCACCACACCGATCAGCACGCCGATCGCGGTGGCCAGGACCATGCACTGGAAGACGACGCTGGCGTGCTGGTAGGCGTCGGTGAGCAGCTGCTGGTGCCGGTTGCCCAGGTACTCCCAGAAGTTCACACGCGCTCACCCCGCTCCGCCGCGGCCCGCTACGTCGTCCTCGCCGAGTCCTCCTACGACGGCTCGCTCCCCTCCGGGGCGCTACAGCCTGGGACGAGAGACCGATCGTGCTCAGCCCTTCGGGCCTGCGCTCGGTCGGCCTCTCGTCCCAGGCGCGCCCCTTCGGCTCACTCGCGAAGCGCCGCCTGCTCCACCAGCGGGATGATCCGCAGCGGAACGGGGTTCTCCATCACGATCGCGGTGGAGGCCCGGACGATCCCATCAAAACCGACGACCAGGTCGATGACCCGCTGGAGATCGGCGTTCGAGCGGGCCACCAGGCGGCACAGCATGTCCCCGCTGCCGGTGGTCGTGTGCAGCTCCAGCACCTCAGGCACAGTCGCCAAGTGCGCCCGTACGTCGGCCCCTTGCCCCTGCCGGATCTGGAGCGTCGCGAACGCGGTCACGGGGTAGCCGAGCGCCGCCGGGTCCACCTCGGGCCCGAACCCGCGGATGACTCCATTCGACTGAAGCCGGTCGAGCCGCGCCTGCACGGTCCCGCGGGCCACCCCGAGCCGCCGCGACATCTCCAGGACACCCACGCGTGGCTCACGCGCCAGCAGCACGATGATCCGGCCGTCCAGCTGATCGATCGCCACGGCACCCTCCAGAGATGGTCATCATGTACAGAAAGCCCGGCATTATCGGTTCTTCACTGAGCAGGTTGCCCAGCGAATCCACGAACTATTGCGCACCTTGCCGCCCGGCGCGACGCTTTCGTCATGACCCAGACCACACACCACACTCCCGACACCGCCCGGCAGGCAGACCCCTTCCCGGTCAAGGGAATGGACGCGGTCGTCTTCGCCGTGGGCAACGCCAAACAGGCGGCGCACTACTACTCCACGGCCTTCGGCATGCGGCTGGTCGCGTACTCCGGACCGGAGAACGGCAGCCGCGAGACCGCTTCGTACGTCCTGGAGAACGGCTCCGCCCGCTTCGTGTTCACCTCGGTCATCAGGCCCACCACCCCCTGGGGCCGCTTCCTGGCCGAGCACGTGGCCGAGCACGGCGACGGCGTCGTCGACCTCGCCATCGAGGTGCCGGACGCCCGCCGCGCGTACGCCTACGCGATCGAGCACGGCGCCCGCTCCGTCGCCGCGCCGTACGAGCTGAAGGACGAGCACGGCACGGTCGTCCTCGCGGCCATCGCCACCTACGGCACCACCCGGCACACCCTCGTCGACCGCAGCAACTACGACGGCCCCTACCTGCCCGGCCACGTCGCCGCCGCCCCGCTGGTCGAGCCGCCCGCCCACCGCACCTTCCAGGCCGTCGACCACTGCGTCGGCAACGTCGAACTCGGCCACATGAACGAGTGGGTGGAGTTCTACAACAACGTCATGGGCTTCACGAACATGAAGGAGTTCGTGGGCGACGACATCGCCACCGAGTACAGCGCGCTGATGTCGAAGGTCGTCGCCGACGGCACGCTCAAGGTCAAGTTCCCGATCAACGAGCCAGCCCTCGCCAAGAAGAAGTCCCAGATCGACGAGTACCTGGAGTTCTACGGCGGTGCGGGCGTCCAGCACATCGCGCTCAACACCAACGACATCGTCCAGACGGTACGGACCATGCGGGCCGCCGGCGTGCAGTTCCTGGACACGCCCGACTCGTACTACGACACCCTCGGCGAGTGGGTCGGCGACACCCGCGTCCCCGTCGAGACCCTGCGCGAACTGAAGATCCTCGCCGACCGCGACGAGGACGGCTACCTGCTGCAGATCTTCACCAAGCCGGTCCAGGACCGGCCGACGGTGTTCTTCGAGCTCATCGAACGCCACGGCTCGATGGGCTTCGGAAAGGGCAACTTCAAGGCCCTGTTCGAAGCGATCGAACGCGAGCAGGCGAAGCGCGGCAACCTGTAAACAGGCGGTCACTCCTCCTCGGGCTCCGTCCCCTCCGCCGTCTCCTCTTCCGCCTCCGGCTCCTTCTCCGTCTCCTCCTCGTCGTCCACCACCGGCACGTCCGTCCACGGCGGCTCACCCAGGTCCGCCAGCGCCGTCCGTGCCGCGGGCGCGCCCAGCAGCGAGAAGTACGGGTTGATCCGCAGCGCCTCCTCCAGGTGTCTGCGGGCCGGCCCGTCCAGCCGCAACCGCCGCTCGATCATGCCCCGGTGGTACATGTACAGCGCGCTGCGCACCATGCCCCCGTGCGCCTTGTCCGTCGCCACCGTCGCGAAACGCAGTGCCTCCTCGCTCTCCCCGGCCCGGTGCAGCGCCCACCCCAGCGCGTCCGCCACCTCGATCCCCGGCTGGCGCGCCCACTCCTCCCGCAGCAGCCGCACCGCCGTCCGCGGGTCGCCGTGGTCCGCCTCGAACACCCCGAGGACCAGATCCCCGTCCACCCCGACCGCCGCGTCCTGCCGGACCCGGTCCCGCAGCAGGTCGTACTGCACCTTCGCCGCCTGCGTCAGCCCCAGCGACTCGTACAGCTCACCCAGCTCCAGCGCGTAACCCGGCACCGGCTGCTTGGCGAGCGCCACCCGGTACGCGCTCAGCGCCTCCGACGTCCGCCCCAGCGCCGCCAGCGCCCGCCCCTGCCCCGCCTGCGCGGCCCGCTGGTCCGGGTCGAGCCGCACCGCCTCCTCGAAGTGCCGCAGGGCGACCTCCCGCTCACCTCGCTCCCACGCCAGCTGCCCGGCCCGCTCCAGCCACGCCGCCCGCTCGGCCGGCGCCTGCGCTCCCGCCACCGCGTCGGACAGCGCGGCCGCCGCGTCCTCCCGCCGGCCCTGGTCCCGGTAGACAGCCGCGGCCCGCGCCAGGACGGCCGGCCCGGAACGCAGGCCGAGCAGCCGGTCCAACGCCCGCTTCGCCCCTTGGTGGTCACCCAGTCCCGTGTACGCGTCGATCAGCGGGGGATACGACGTCCACCGCTTCGGGTCCGCCTTCAGCGCGGCCTCGCCCAGGACCCGCGCCGAACGGAAGTCCCGGCACGCGTCGGCCAGCGCCGCCATGGCGTCCAGCGCCTCGGGGTTGCGCGCCGGGCCCACCCTCAGCGACGTCCGCAGCGCCCGCTCCGCCTTCGGGTAGTACGCGGCGGCGTCGGCGGTCCGCCGGCCCTGCTCGACGTACGCCGCCCCGAGCACCGCCCACGACCGCGCGTCCCGGGGATGCTTGCGCAGGTGCGCCTCCCGCTGACCGATCAGCACCGCCAGGTCGGGCAGCGCCGCCGGCACCCCGGCCCGTACCGCCGAACCCGCCATCGCGCCCGGAGCCGGCCCCACCGGCCCGCCGACCTGCCGTCCCCCGAACGGGAACACCATCACGCCGCCCACCACGGCGCCACCCGCGAGCAGGCCGACCAGCACCCGCCTGAGAACCCGCCCGCGCCCCTGCCTCACCGCGCCCACTTCGTTCTCCATGGCGCTCACTGTGCGTCAGTACGACGAGCACACCGCGACGGCCCAAGGGTGCCGCGGACGGGGTTCACACCGATGGCCCCGGGTGCGAGGCTGTGATCATGAGCCGTAGGGAAGCACCCCCCACCGAAGACACGGCGGTGACGGGCAACCTCGTCGACCGTCTGCTGAGCGGCCTGCCCGCCGAGGCGGTCCTCACCGACCCCGACGTCACCGCCTCCTACGCCAACGACATGGCCAGCTTCTGCCCGGCAGGCAGCCCCGAGGTGGTTGTCCTGCCGCGCACGGTCGAACACGTCCAGCACGTCATGCGCGTCGCGACCGAGCTGCGCGTCCCGGTCGTCCCGCAGGGCGCCCGCACCGGCCTGTCGGGCGCCGCGAACGCCTCCGACGGCTGCATCGTGCTGTCGCTCACCAAGATGGACCGCATCCTGGAGATCAACCCGGTCGACCGCATCGCCGTCGTCGAACCGGGCGTCGTCAACGCCACCCTCTCCCGCAAGGTGGCCGAGCACGGCCTCGCCTACCCTCCCGACCCCTCCAGCTGGGAGATGTGCACCATCGGCGGCAACATCGGCACCGCCTCCGGCGGGCTGTGCTGCGTGAAGTACGGGGTGACGGCCGAATACGTCCTCGGCCTCGACGTGGTACTGGCCGACGGCCGGCTGATGTCCACCGGCCGCCGCACCGCGAAGGGCGTCGCCGGGTACGACCTCACCCGCCTCTTCGTCGGCTCCGAGGGCTCCCTCGGCATCATCGTGGGAGCCACCCTGGCCCTCAGGCCGCAGCCGCCCGGGCAGCTGGTGCTGGCCGCCGAGTTCGCCTCCGGCGCCGCCGCCTGCGACGCGGTGTGCAGGATCATGGCGGGCGGACACGTCCCGTCCCTCCTCGAACTGATGGACCGTACGACGGTCAAGGCCGTCAACGAGCTGACGCACATGGGCCTGCCCGAGACCACCGAGGCCCTGCTGCTCGCCGCCTTCGACACCACCGACCCGGCCGCCGACCTCGCCGCCGTCGGCGCGCTGTGCGAGGCCGCCGGCGCCACCCAGGTCGTACCGGCCGAGGACGCGGCCGAGTCCGAACTGCTCCTGCAGGCACGGCGGTCGTCGCTGGTCGCCCTCGAGGCGGTCAAGGGCACCACGATGATCGACGACGTGTGCGTGCCCCGCTCGCGGCTCGGCGACATGCTCGAAGGGGTCGAGCGCATCGCCGAGAAGCACCAGTTGACCATCGGCGTCGTCGCCCACGCGGGTGACGGCAACACGCACCCCACCGTCTGCTTCGACGCCCAGGATCCCGACGAGTCCCGGCGCGCCCGCGAGTCCTTCGACGAGATCATGGCGCTCGGCCTGGAACTCGGCGGCACCATCACCGGCGAGCACGGCGTGGGCGTCCTGAAGAAGGAGTGGCTGGCGCGCGAGATCGGCCCGGTGGGCGTGGAGATGCAGCGGGCCGTCAAGCACGTCTTCGACCCGCTGGGCATCCTCAACCCGGGCAAGCTGTTCTGACTCACCGCGCGAGCAGCTGGGCCAGCGCGTCGTCCATCCCCAGCTGCTCGCCCTCGCTCCCCGGCGGCACCACCCGCAGCGTCCTCTCCAGCCAGGCCGACACCTGTGCGGCGGGTGCCTGAAGGAGGGCGTCACCGTCGGGTGAACTCAGCGCCATCAGGACGACGCTGCGCCCGTCCACCTTCGTCGGCCACACCCGCACGTCCCCGTTCCCGCACGGCCGGAACACCCCTTCCACCAGGAGCTCACGGGCGAACGTCCACTCCACCGGGTGGTCGGTGTTGATGTGGAAGGTGACGTGGACGGCGAAGGGGTCGTCGCTGCGGTAGCTCAGCCGGGCCGGAACCGGGACGCTGCGCTCCGGCGACAGGACGAGTCTGATCTCCAACTCGCGTTCCACCACGGTGTGCTGCATGGTCGTACGTCCTCTCTCCCGTGGCCCTGTGGGCGGGCCCGTACCGAGGGAGAGAGGGCTCGGCACCGGGCATTACGCGGGTTCGCGGAACTTTTTCCGCGCCACTTTCTTCCGTTGAGGTTCCGAGGAGGTTCCGCTTGGGGTTCCACTCGTGTGAAGTACGTGTACGAGGTTGCCCGGAAAGGAGTGGGTAGGACAGGACCGGCGTTGGCGTGTGCGCCGGGATGATAGATGTGGAGCCCTCCAAACGACCCCCGAGCAGATACGGGACGACGGACATGAGCGCCCCAACCCCGGCCCCCGGCGACGACAGGCCCCGCGAAGGGTATTACCCGGACCCGTCCATTCCTGGATACGTCCGGTACTGGAACGGTGCCTCCTGGGTGCCGGGCACCAGCCGTCCGGCCCCGTCGGACGGCGAACCGCTCGGGCCGCCGGCCTCCGTGGAGGAGACCGGCCCGCACTTCTTCGACGAGGACCCGCAGCAGCCGCCGGCCGCGGGCGGCGATCAGCAGTACGGCAGCCGTCCCGAACCGGCGTCCGCGTGGGGCGCCAACCGCTCCCGGCAGTCCGGCTTCGGCGGCGACCAGGACCGGCGGGTGTCGTGGGGGTCACCGCAGGGGGCCGACCCCAGGGTGCCGGCCGACACCCCGTCCCAGCCCGACGGCCACTTGGCCCACGCGGACGGCACGGCGACGATCCCACCCCAGGACCCCGAACCGGCCCCGGACTCCGGCGACCTGGCCTCCGGCGGCACCTTCGTCTTCCGCCGTCCCGACACCGGCACCGCCCCCTCCCGTGACGACGGCACCATGACCTTCCGGCCCCAGGGGCTGCGCGGGGGTCAGCAGGGCGGGGCGTCGGCGGCACCCCAGGGGGACGCGGCAGGCTTCGGCGGACAGGGTGCGGCCGGGGCCGCGGGGGCCGGCGGTGGGGCCGGGGCCGCTTCCGGTCCGGGGTTCGGTGCGGGCAAGGCGGCGGCTGAACGGGCGGCGCAGGCGCAGGCTCAGGCGGGGCCCGACGCGGGTGCTCAGGCGGGCCCGGCCGTCGGCGTCCCACCTGCCGCGGGGGCCCAGTCCGCAGCCGCCGCCTCCGCTCCCTTCGCCCTCTCCGGCCCGCAGCAGGCCACCCCGGCCGTCCCCGCGCAGTCCACCCCGAGCGCCGCCCCACAGGGCGCCGGCATCCCTGCGCAGTCCACCCCCGCCCAGGCGGCCGCCGCCCCCGTCTCCTCCTCCACGCCCCCCATGGCCGCGGGCGTCGGTGGTGGGCAGCAGTCCTGGGCGCAGCAGGTGCACCGGCTGGCGGGGGCGGGTGAGGACGAGCAGCCGGTGACGCCCTGGAAGCCGCCCGTGGAGGACCTGTTCCAGGCGGCCGCGCGCCGGCAGGCGGCGGCCCGTCCCGCGGGGATGGGCAGGAGGCTCCTCGCCCGGCTCGTCGACACCGTCGTCCTCGGGGCCGTCACCGCCGCGGCCGCCCTGCCGCTCGGCGTCAAGGCGCTCGACCACGTCAACGAGAAGATCGACGAGGCCAAGCTCTCCGGCCGCACCGTCACGGTCTGGCTGCTCGACGGCACGACGTCGACCTACCTCGGCATCGTCCTCGCCGTCCTGCTCGTCTTCGGCGTCCTCTACGAGGCGCTGCCCACCGCCAAGTGGGGCCGCACCCTGGGCAAGAAGCTGCTCGGTCTGGAGGTGCGGGACATCGAGGCGCACGAGCCGCCGACATTCGGCGGTGCCCTGCGCCGCTGGCTCGTCTACAGCGTCCCCGGCCTGCTCGGCATCGGTGTCCTCGGAGTCGCGTGGTGCCTGTTCGACCGGCCGTGGCACCAGTGCTGGCACGACAAGGCCGCCCGCACCTTCGTGGCGGGCCGCACCTGAGCGAGTCAATACTCCGGACGGCGGCCCGCCGGATGCGGAGACGGAGGGTTCGCGGTGCACTCGGGCCATGACCACCGAACCGCCTCCCGGCTCCGGAGACCAGCCACCGGAGGACGATCGCTTCAGGAAGCGGCCCCCGCAGGGCGAGGGCGCCGGTTCGCCGTACGACGGCCCGTACGGCGGGGGGCCGCCGCCTCCGCCGCACGGCGAGGGCCCGGGCGGCCCCTACGGCGAGGGCCAGGGCGGCCCCCACGGCGGTGGCCCGTACCCGGGCGATCCGCTCGCCGGCATGCCCCCGCTGGCCGACAGCGGCAAGCGCACGCTCGCGCGCATCATCGACATGATCCTCGTCGGCATCGTGGTCTGGCTGGTCACCTGGGGGTTCGACGTCCACGAGTGGGAGGTGGACAGCGACCGGATCGAGGTCGGCAAGTCCCTCGCGCAGTCCCTGATCGCCGCCGTGCTCTACGTCACCTACGACACCTTCCTGATCAGCAGGTCGGGGCAGACGCTGGGCAAGAAGTGGCTGGGCATGCGGGTCGCGAACCTCGACAACGGCTCCACCCCCTCCGTGCAGACCTCACTGGTGCGCGCGTTGGTGCTGTGGCTGCCCTTCGCGTTCTGCTGCGCCTGCGTCTGGACCATCATCGCGGGCGGCTGGAGCTTCTTCGACAAGCCCTACAAGCAGGGGCTGCACGACAAGGCGGCGAAGACCGTGGTGGTCACGACCTGAGGGTGGAGGAAGCCTCGCGCACTGGCTTTGTCGCGCCCGCCGCGACCGAGGCCGCCACGGGCTGCTGTGCCGGAGCCGGGGCGGGGGCCACGGCCGGCGGTGTCTGCTTCGGCACGGGCACCGTCATGGCGACGAGGAGCCCGAGGGCGAGTGCCGCCACGGCGATGACCGCGATCCCCGCGCCCGAACTCGTCTGCGACAGCAGCAGCATGGCGAGTGTCGAGAAGATCACGGTGCACGAACCGTAGGCGATCTGTGCGGCAGTCGGACGCGGCATGGCAATCGTGTCCTCGAAGTGGGGGTAGCAAATCTATTCGCCTGCATGCCCGAACCGGGCGAACACTAAGCGTGACCTAACCAACAGTACTGGTGCACAGGGGGCGCACGGAGTCACGGCGTCCAACACGTGGACGAACCCGCGCGCCTGCCATGTGAAGGTCGCGTGTCCGCAATACGAACACCAGCTCCTAATAATGCACTTGTCCTGCTCAAGTCAAGGTCTGTCTTTTCTCGCCAACCAGTAGTCAAATGTCGTCACTTGACTACACGCGTATAACCGCGCGCGGACTTCCATGACCGGGATTCCCCCCTCCGCGCGAACGGACGCGTCAGGGGAGGACAGCAAGTGACCAGCAGAACCTGGACCTTCAGGGCCGCCGCGACGGTTGTCGCGCTCGCGGCGGCCTCGGCGACGTTCTCGACGTTCGCCGTGGCACAGGCCGCCGACGACACGTCGGCGCGGACCCCCGCAGCGGACCGGCACGACCCACAGCCGGCCAAGATGAAGGAACACGACTTCGACGGGCCGCTGAGCAAGACTCAGGAGGCCCAGCGGGAAGAGGCCCTGAAGCAGGTCATATCCGGCAAGGCCAAGGTCAAGGACCGCGAGGGCTCGAAGGTCGTCCAGCTCAAGAGCACCAAGGGCGACAGCAAGTACGTCGAGCTCGGCCGCGAGAAGACCGACAAGATCTTCACGATCCTCGTGGAGTTCGGCAACAAGGTCGACAGCCGCTACGGCGGCACCGCCGGCCCGCTGCACAACAAGATCGCCAAGCCGGACCGCAAGAAGGACAACAGCACCGCCTGGCAGGCGGACTACGACCAGAAGCACTTCCAGGACCTGTACTTCGGCGCCGGCAAGAACACCGAGTCGCTGAAGAAGTACTACGAGAAGCAGTCCTCGGGCCGCTACTCGGTCGACGGCGAAGTGACCGACTGGGTCAAGGTCCCCTACAACGAGGCCCGCTACGGCTCCAACGACGCCTCCACCGGCGCCTGGTACGCGGTGCAGGACGGCGTCAACGCCTGGGTCGCCCAGCGCAAGGCGGCCGGCGACACCCCCGCCAAGATCAAGAAAGAGCTCGCGGCGTTCGACCAGTGGGACCGTTACGACTTCGACGGCGACGGCGACTTCAACGAGCCCGACGGCTACATCGACCACTTCCAGATCGTGCACGCCGGTGAGGACGAGTCCGCCGGCGGCGGCGCACAGGGCGAGGACGCCATCTGGGCGCACCGCTGGTACGCCTTCGGCACCGACGCCGGCACCACCGGCCCGTCCACCAACAAGCTCGGCGGCACCCAGATCGGCAAGACCGGCATCTGGGTCGGCGACTACACCATCCAGCCGGAGAACGGCGGACTCGGCGTCTACGCCCACGAGTACGGCCACGACCTCGGCCTGCCCGACGAGTACGACACCTCCGGCGGCGGTGACAACTCCACCGGCTTCTGGACCCTGATGTCGTCCGGTTCCTGGCTCGGCACGGGCAAGGAGACCATCGGCGACCTGCCCGGCGACATGAACGCCTGGGACAAGCTCCAGCTCGGCTGGCTCGACTACGACGTCGCCAAGGCCGGCGTGCGGTCCAACCACAAGCTGGGCGTCGCGGAGTACAACACCAAGAACCCGCAGGCCCTCGTGGTCACGCTGCCGGACAAGACGGTCACCACCAAGGTCGTCACCCCGGCGCAGGGCGCCACCCAGTGGTGGAGCGGCAGCGGCAACGACCTGCGCAACTCCCTGTCCCGCTCGGTCGACCTGACCGGCAAGACCACCGCGAGCCTCACCCTCGACGGCTGGTGGGACATCGAGAAGGACTTCGACTACCTCTACGCCGAGGTCTCCACCGACGGCGGCGCCAACTGGACGCCGGTCGACGGCAAGCTGGCCGACGGCAGCGCCATCACCCGTGACGGCAGCGGCAAGCCCGCCCTCACCGGCACGGTGGACGCCTACCAGAAGCTGACGTACTCGCTGGACGCCTACGCGGGCAAGAAGGTCGACCTGCGTTTCCGCTACCAGACCGACGGCGGTGTGGCCCAGCAGGGCTTCGCGGCCGACGAGATCACCGTCACCGCGAACGGCTCGACCGTCTTCTCCGACAACGCCGAGTCCCAGGACGCGGCCTGGACGGCGAACGGCTTCACCCGCATCGGCGCGTCCATCACGGACGACTACCCGCAGTACTACATCGCCGAGAACCGCCAGTACGTGTCGTACGACAAGACCCTCAAGGTCGGCCCGTACAACTTCGGCTTCTCGACGACCCGTCCGTCCTGGGTCGAGCACTACCCGTACCAGAACGGCCTGTTGATCTGGAAGTGGGACACCTCGCAGGCGGACGACAACACCAGCCAGCACCCCGGCACGGGCCTGATCCTTCCGGTCGACGCCCACCCGCAGGCGCTGAAGTGGTCCGACGGCACGTTCATGCCGAGCCGGATCCAGTCCTTCGACTCGACCTTCAGCCGCTTCGCGACCGACGCGTTCACGCTGCACAAGGCGGACGTCGCGACGAAGGTCAAGTCGCGGATCGGCATCCCGGTCTTCGACGACGGCACGTCGACGTACTACGACCCGAAGACCCCGCTCGCCGGCGTCAAGGTCACTGACACCAACACCAGGATCAAGATCGCCCAGGAGCCCGCGGACGGCTCGACGATGACGCTCCAGGTTGGACCTTCGTCCAAGTAGTTGACGTTTTAGCAGGTCAGAAGCGTATCGGCGGCGACCCCCTGGCGGGTTGCCGCCGATCGTGTTTAGGTGCGTCCTGTGGTTTTCTTATTGACACCGACGCACACGGGGGCGTGACCGCATGGCCGCAGGAGGCTTTTGCAAGCTGCCGAACGGCATGGTGGTGGTGGCACTCAACCTGCCCAGCCCCGCCGCCGACGGCTTCGCCGGGAGCACCGCTCCCGGGGGAGTGCGCGTGCTCGTCCACGCGCACAACCGCGCCCGGGCCCTGACCAGGCTCCGCAACCTCGGCATGCGCGCCATCTACCTGCGGGGCAACGCCGCCCCGCCGACCCCGGACGAGATCACGGCCGTCCTGCACCACCCCGACGGCCTGATATGGCGCACCGCCCCCGACAACGGGGTCACGGTCATCGAGCTGTGGCGCCCGATCCGCTCCCTGCTGAGGAGGCCCACGGCCCAGGCATGAGCCCCGTGAGCTCCCGGTGAGCCCCCTGCGGAGCGGCTACACCACGGGCTTCCCGGAGAGCTCCACCCCGGCCCCGCGCAGTTCCCCCAGGGCCCGCTCGGTGGTCTCCTCGGCCACTCCGGCGGTGAGGTCCAGCAGGACCTGGGTGCGGAAGCCCTCGCGGGCCGCGTCCAGGGCGGTGGCCTTCACACAGTGGTCCGTCGCTATGCCTACGACGTCCACCTCGTCGATCTCCCGGGCGCGCAGCCAGTCGCCCAGCTTCACCCCGTTCTCGTCGGCGCCCTCGAACCCGCTGTAGGCGGCCGCGTACGCCCCCTTGTCGAAGACGGCGTCGATCGCGCCGGACGCGACCGCGGGAGCGAAGTTCGGGTGGAACCCCACGCCCTCCGTGCCGGCGACGCAGTGTGCGGGCCAGGAGTGGACGAAGTCGGGGTTGTCGGCGAAGTGGCCGCCGGGCGCGATGTGGTGGTCGCGGGTGGCGACCACGTGCCGGTAGCCGGCGGGCGCCTGCCCGATCAGCTCGGTGATGGCGGCGGCGACGTCGGCACCCCCGGCCACCGCGAGACTGCCCCCCTCGCAGAAGTCGTTCTGCACGTCTACGACGATCAAGGCGCGGCGCATGGTCGGTGTCCTTCGACTATGGGATCTCGGCGATGAGGCTGCGGGCCCGGCCGCAAGCTTTTGAGCCTACGGACTTCCGGGGCGGTACGGGAGAGGGCGTCAAGGGGGCGTACGCGGGCACGTGGTCTAGCTACCCGACCGGCCCGGGACGTACTCCGTCGGAAGGACGGGTTCCCCGCGCGAGAGCTGGGTTGCCGAGAGCGGCAGGCCGGCGAGGGCGGCCGTGTGCCGGTCGCGGACGACGTCCAGCGGCTCGCGTGCGACGACCTCGCCGCCCTTGACCAGCTCGACCAGGAGCTGCCGGTCGCCAAGCTCGGGGGGCACCGCTCCGGTACCGACGACCTCGGCCTCCGCCACTCCGTACGCGTCCGGCCGCCGCGCGGCCCACTTGCGGCCGCCGATGGAGGTCTTGCCGCCGGTCGACTTCTTCGCCACCGGGACCAGCGGGGCCTTCGGGTCGGCCGACTCGGCCCGGGCGACCAGCTTGTAGACCATCGAGCAGGTCGGGTGCCCGGACCCGGTCACCAGCTGCGTACCGACGCCGTACGCGTCCACGGGCGCGGCGGCCAGCGAGGCGATCGCGTACTCGTCCAGGTCGGACGTCACGATGATCTTCGTGTCGGTGGCGCCCAGCTCGTCCAGCTGCTGGCGCACCCGGTGCGCGACGAGGAGCAGGTCGCCGGAGTCGATGCGGACAGCGCCCAGCTCGGGCCCGGCCACCTCGACGGCCAGCCGGACGGCCTCGGCGACGTCGTAGGTGTCCACGAGCAGGGTCGTGCCCCGGCCCAGCGAGTCGACCTGGGCGACGAAGGCGTCCCGCTCGGTGTCGTGCAGCAGGGTGAAGGCGTGGGCGGACGTGCCGACCGTCGGGATGCCGTAGCGGAAGCCCGCGGCCAGGTCGGAGGTGGTGGCGAAGCCGCCGACGTACGCGGCGCGGGAGGCGGCCACGGCGGCCAGCTCGTGGGTGCGGCGGGCGCCCATCTCGATCAGCGGCCGCTCCCCGGCGGCCGAGGACATGCGGGAGGCGGCGGCGGCGATCGCCGAGTCGTGGTTGAGGACGGAAAGGATCACGGTCTCCAGGAGCACGCACTCCGCGAAGGAGCCCTCGACCCGCATGATCGGGGAGCCGGGGAAGTACACCTCGCCCTCGGGGTAACCCCAGATGTCACCCGAGAAGCGGTACGAGGCCAGCCAGTTCAGGGTCTCCTCGTCCACGATCTGCCGTTCGCGCAGGAAGCCGAGGACGCCGGCGTCGAAACGGAAGTTCTCCACGGCGTCCAGGACACGCCCGGTGCCCGCGACGACGCCGTAGCGCCGGCCCTCCGGCAGCCGCCGGGTGAAGACCTCGAACACCGACCGCCGCCCGGCGGTGCCCGCCTTCAGCGCGGCCTGCAGCATCGTCAGCTCGTACTGGTCCGTGAAGAGCGCCGTAGAGGGAACGTCCACCGGCAGCCCAAGGTCCGCTGTGTTCATGGCAACTGATCGTACTCCCTTTTCGTCGGTGTGACGATTTCTGGGATGCGTGGCAGCATGGCCATGTGACGTCACCCGCACCCCTGGAGATCGAACGTACCGAGTCGGCGGAGGAGGTCTTCGCCGTACCCGAGCCGGACGTCCCGTGGGTCACCATCGTCCACAACGACCCGGTCAACCTCATGAGCTATGTGACGTACGTCTTCCAGACGTACTTCGGCTACACCAAGGACAAGGCCACCAAGCTCATGCTCGACGTCCACCACAAGGGCCGGGCGGTCGTCTCCAGCGGCTCGCGCGAGGAGATGGAACGCGACGTGCAGGCCATGCACGGCTACGGCCTGTGGGCCACCCTCCAGCAGGACCGGAAATGACCCGACCCCGCCCGCAGGACCGGAAGTAGCGACAGCCCCTGATGCCAGGAACCTTCGAACCGCTCCCCGGCGGCGGCGCGGCCGTCGCCCTCGACGACGTCGAGATCTCCATCATCCGGTCGCTGGCCGTCCAGCTCCTGGAGCTCATCGGCCCAGGACCCGCCGAGGACGCCCCCGACGACCCGCTCGCCGAGCTCTTCGCCGAGGGCCCGAGCGAACCGCCCGCCGATCCGGTCCTGCGCCGGCTCTTCCCGGACGCCTACAGCGACCCGGAGGGCACCCCGGGCCCCCAGCAGGCCGAGGAGGAGCGGGCGCACTCCGCCGAGTTCCGCCGCTACACCGAGAACGACCTGCGCGCCGGCAAGCGCGACAACGCCCTCGCCGTGATCCGCTCCCTGGACGGGCTGGCGTCGGCGGCGGGGGAGGGCGGGGCGGTCCTGAAGCTGTCGCCCGCCGAGGCCCAGCAGTGGCTCAGTGCCCTCAACGACCTGCGTCTGGCGATCGGCTCCCGCCTGGAGATCACCGACGATGACGACACCGATCTGCTCTACCGGCTCCCGGACGAGGACCCGCGCAAGCCGATGGTCATGGCGTACCTGTGGCTGGGCGGGCTCCAGGAGACACTGATCGCGACGCTTCTGACCTGATATGTGACGGTTCTGTGTTCGCTCAGAGGACGCTCAAATCCGGATAACGATCACGTCACCGTAGCGACGTTCTTTGACCCCTACGGGTCCTCTTTGCCCACTTCTCCCTGTGTGCTGCGCCACACGCCACGCAGGCGATCACCATTGCGGCCGTGATAAATCTTCACGACCGCCCGGCCGACACCACCCGAATGTTCGGCCGGGTGCGCCACCGAGCCGACGGATCGTCGGCCAGGCACGAGCGGGCTCGCGAAACCCGCTCAACTCCATCAATCCGGGGGGATCGAGACCCGATCCGAGGCCGACGAGAGGCCCGGGTCGGCATGGAGAAAGGCGCACCACACATGACCTCAGCGCAGGTCGACAAGGACACCACCCCCGAAGAGGGGTACGAGCGCGGACTCGGCAGCCGCCAGGTCCAGATGATCGCGATCGGCGGCGCCATCGGCGTCGGCCTCTTCCTGGGCGCCGGGGCGAACATCGCCAAGGCCGGTCCCAGCCTCATCTTCATGTACGCCCTCGCGGGCGTGATCATCTTCTTCATCATGCGGGCGCTCGGCGAGCTTCTGCTCTACCGCCCCGTCTCGGGCTCCTTCGCCGAGTACTCGCGCGAATTCCTCGGCCCGTTCTTCGGCTACTTCACCGGCTGGACGTACTGGCTGATGTGGGTCGTCACCGGCATGGCGGAACTCACCGCCGCCGCGATCTACGTCAACTACTGGTTCCCGGCCATCCCCCAGTGGGTGACAGCCCTGGTCTTCCTGGTGATCCTCTTCGGGGTGAACCTGATCTCCGTGAAGCTCTTCG
The DNA here is from genome assembly GCF_042888465.1 of Streptomyces sp. NPDC002888. NCBI lineage: Bacteria > Bacillati > Actinomycetota > Actinomycetes > Kitasatosporales > Streptomycetaceae > Streptomyces > Streptomyces sp. NPDC002888. The sequence continues at coordinate 140,550 of NZ_JBIAPU010000013.1, forward strand.
GCGAGCTGGAGTTCTGGTTCTCGATGGTCAAGGTCACCGCCCTCATCGGCATGATCGTCATCGGCCTCGGCGTGCTCACCTTCGGCTTCAGCTCCGCCGGCGACACCGCCGCCGTCTCCAACCTCTGGGCCTTCGACGGCTTCTTCCCCAAGGGCGTCGGCTCGTCCCTGATGACCCTCCAGGGCGTCATGTTCGCCTACCTCGCCGTCGAACTGGTCGGCGTCACGGCCGGCGAGTCCGAGGACCCCGAGAAGACCCTGCCCAAGGCGATCAACACCCTGCCCTGGCGCATCGCGCTCTTCTACGTCGGCGCCCTCACCGTCATCCTCTGCGTGGTGAAGTGGACCGAGTTCGCGCCGGGCGTCAGCCCCTTCGTCGCCGCCTTCGCCAAGATCGGCATCCCGGCGGGCGCCGGCATCGTCAACTTCGTGGTGCTGACCGCGGCCCTGTCCTCCTGCAACTCCGGCATGTACTCCACCGGCCGCATGCTGCGCAACCTGGCCGACAGCGGCGAGGCCCCCGCGGTCTTCAAGAAGCTGTCCGCGTCCAAGACCCCGGCCTTCGGCATCACGGTCTCGGTCCTCTTCATGGGCATCGGCGTGGTCCTGAACTACATCGTCCCGGAGAAGGCCTTCGGCTACGTCACCTCCGTCGCCACCGCGGCCGGCATCTGGACCTGGCTGATGATCCTCGTCAGCCACGTCCTCTACCGCCGCGCCGTCGACGCCGGCCGCCTGCCCGCCTCCTCCTTCCCGGCACCGGGCGGCGCGAAGTGCTCGTACGTCGCCATCGTCTTCCTGCTCTTCGTCACCGGCCTCATCGCCTACGACGCCGACTCGCGCGTCTGTCTGTACGTCATGGCCGGCTGGGCCGCCGCCCTCGCCATCGGCTGGTTCGCCCTCAAGACGCGCAACCCGCAGGTCGCCCAGCGCCGCGACCCGGAGCTCGAGAAGGTCGGCTGACCAGGCCGGCCCACGGACAGGACGTCCAGCCGTAGGGAGTTCTCGTGGCACCCCCTCCGGCTGCCGCTCAGGACGTCCGGCATATGGGCCGCCCCGTACCATCCCTCGGTACGGGGCGGCCCTCATGCTTATCCTGACCAGCATGCTGACCATCACCCAGGCCCTCTACGACCAGATCGTCGCCCACGCGCGCGAGGACCACCCCGACGAGGCGTGCGGCGTCGTCGCGGGCCCGGCGGGCTCCGGCCGCCCCGAGCGCTTCATCCCCATGCTGAACGCGGCCCGCTCGCCCACCTTCTACGAGTTCGACTCGCAGGACCTCCTCAAGCTCTACCGCGAGATGGACGACCGCGACGAGGAGCCGGTGGTCATCTACCACTCCCACACCGCGACCGAGGCCTACCCCTCCCGCACCGACATCTCCTACGCCAACGAACCCGGCGCCCACTACGTCCTGGTCTCCACCGCGGACACCGACTCGGCCGGCGAGTTCCAGTTCCGCTCCTTCAGCATCGTCGAGGGCGTGGTGACCGAGGAGGACGTCAAGGTCGTCGAGGCATACTGACCGTCGTACGCACATCGTCGTACGCACGGACAACTCGCCGTATCGGAGAAGGTGTTGACGCGACGGCCCAACGGACAGCGCCCCACGCTCGAGGACGTCGCACGCCAGTCGGGAGTGTCGAAGTCCACCGTGTCACGGGTGATCAACGCCGAGCCCAAGGTGCGCGCCGAGGTCGTCGAACGCGTCCGCGAAGTGATCGCCGAGCTCGGCTACGTGCCCAACCAGGCCGCCCGCCAGCTGGTCACCCGCCGCACGAACGCCGTCGCCCTCGTCGCCACCCAGCCGCAGGACCGGCTCTTCCTCGACCCCTTCTTCGACTGCCTCCTACGCGGCATCCGCCGGGAACTCGGCCGGCACAACGCCCAGCCGGTCCTGCTGTTCCTCGACGATCCCGACGACTACGCCCGCGTCGCCGACTACCTCGGCGGCGGCCATGTCGACGGCGCCCTGCTGTTCTCCCTGCGCCCCGGCGACCGGCTGCCCGAGATGATCGACCGGGTCGGCCTGCCCGCCGTCTTCGGCGGCCGCCCGCTCCCCGGCGAGGCCGACACCGGGCGCCGCCACCCCTACGTCGACGGCGACAACCGCGGCGGGGCCCGGCAGGCCGTCCAGCACCTCGTCTCGCTCGGCCGCACCCGCATCGCGACCGTCACCGGCCCCTACGACCAGGAGAACTCCGCCGCCCAGCGGCTCGCCGGCTACCAGGACGTCCTCCCCGACACCTCGTCCCACCTCGTCGAGCGCGCCGACTACACCCGCCAGGGCGCCGCCGACGCCATGGCAGCGCTGCTCGACCGCCGCCCCGACCTCGACGCCGTCTTCGTCGCCTCGGACCTCATGGCCTCCGGCGCCCTGCAGACACTGCGGGAGCGCGGGCGCCGGGTCCCCGACGACGTGGCCGTCGTCGGCTTCGACGACCTGGCCGACATCGCCGAGTCGACCGACCCGCCCCTGACCACCGTCCACCAGGACGTCGAGGAGATGGGCCACCTGATGGCCCGGCTGCTCTTCGACCGCACCACCGGGACCGCCGCGACGGACGTGGCCTCCGTGGTCGTACCGACCAGGCTGGTGCGACGCGCGTCCGCCTGACCCACAGGGCCCCGCTGGCCCGGCTGAACAGTACGGTCTCACTCCACGGCCGGAATCCGTCCGCCATGTGGGATCACATTCCGGAAGCCGGACCGGGAATCGATACGATGAGCCCATGGTTTTCCACGACGTGAGCGACAAGACGCCGGAGCCCTTGTGGGCGTCGCTGCTCGTCGCGCGGCTGCACGTCGACCTGTGCAGGCTCGCCAGCGCCATCTGTTGACGCCGGCCCTGCCGCCGTACGGCCCGTGAGCCGCGGCGCGACACACTGCATAACCCGCTGTACCTGCGCTGGCGCGCGCCCACCGACCCGACACCATCCGACAGGAGCCCTGAGCCATGGCCATCGAGGTCCGCATCCCCACCATCCTCCGCCAGTACACCGACGGTCAGAAGGCGGTGGAGGGCAACGGCGACACCCTCGCCGAGCTGTTCGCCGACCTCGAGACCCGGCACGTGGGCGTCCAGGCCCGCATCGTGGACGGCGACCAGCTGCGCCGCTTCGTCAACGTCTACCTGAACGACGAGGACGTCCGCTTCCTCGACGGCATCAACACCAAGCTGTCCGACGGCGACAACGTGACGATCCTGCCGGCCGTGGCCGGCGGTATGGCCTGATCACCCATGCGCTACGACTCCCCGCTGGCCGCGGTGGGCAACACCCCTCTGGTGCGCCTGCCGCGGCTGTCGCCGTCCCCCGAGGTCCGCATCTGGGCCAAGCTGGAGGACCGCAACCCGACCGGCTCGGTCAAGGACCGCCCGGCCCTGCACATGATCGAGCAGGCCGAGAAGGACGGCCGCCTGACGCCCGGCTGCACCATCCTGGAGCCGACCAGCGGCAACACCGGCATCTCCCTCGCCATGGCGGCCAAGCTCAAGGGCTACAGCATCGTGTGCGTGATGCCCGAGAACACCTCCCAGGAACGCCGCGACCTGCTCGCCATGTGGGGCGCCGAGATCATCTCCTCCCCGGCCGCGGGCGGCTCCAACACCGCCGTACGCGTCGCCAAGGAGCTCTCCGCCGAGCACCCCGACTGGGTGATGCTCTACCAGTACGGCAACCCCGACAACGCGGGCGCCCACTACGCCACGACCGGCCCGGAGATCCTCACCGACCTCCCCTCGGTCACCCACTTCGTCGCGGGCCTCGGCACCACCGGCACCCTCATGGGCGTCGGCCGCTACCTGCGCGAACACAAACCGGACGTCAAGATCGTCGCCGCCGAACCCCGCTACGACGACCTGGTCTACGGCCTGCGCAACCTCGACGAGGGCTTCGTCCCCGAGCTGTACGACGCCTCCGTCCTCACCACCCGCTTCTCCGTCGGCTCCGCGGACGCCGTCACCCGCACCCGTGAGCTGCTCCAGCAGGAGGGCATCTTCGCGGGCGTCTCCACCGGCGCCGCCCTGCACGCCGCGATCGGCGTCGGCAACAAGGCCGTGAAGGCGGGCGAGAGCGCCGACATCGTGTTCGTCGTCGCCGACGGCGGCTGGAAGTACCTCTCCACGGGCGTCTACACGGCGGCCACCACGGAGGAAGCGATCGAGACCCTCCAGGGCCAGCTCTGGGCGTGAGCCCGGGTCACCTCGTCAGGTGACGGACCTGGTCCCACAGGACCGGGTCCACCACACCCACCCGGCGACGGAAGTCACCCACCGGGACCCGGCGCAGCTCGTCCGTCTCCAAAAAGCTCGCCCGGCCCTGCGCGTCGCCCACGGCGCCCGGCGGCAGCGGGATCACCCCGGCCCGGCCACTGTGGTTCTTGCTGGTGATCTTCGCGACGGTCGCATGCCGACCCCGCACCACCAGCACCAGACACGGCCGGTCCTTGGCCCCCGGACCATCCTCGAACGGCACGTTCGCCCACCAGATCTCCGCCGGCTGCGGCCGCCCGGAAGGCCGCCGCTCGGGCCGCCCCGGCGGCCGTGTCCTGCGCCCCTCGGGACGCCGCCCACGCCCCCACCCGTCGACGAGCGTGGCGACCACCGCGAGCAGTACCACCGCCGCGACCGCGAGCCACCAGGACGTGTTCATAGCGGACGACGTTACAAGATGCCCCGAACCGGTGACAGCACAGGTGAGTTCGCCCACAACAGCCCTAGGCGGAGGAGCGACCGGGGGTTTTGCGCCTTACGCTCGACGGACCGCACGACCCCCGACGCCCCTTCTCTCGTTTCCCCGCCAGCGGAGGTTTCTGTTCCATGAAGCTCACCGTCGTCGGCTGCTCGGGGTCGTTCCCGTCCGCGGAATCGGCCTGCTCGAGCTACCTCCTAGAGGCCGACGGCTTCCGGCTGCTCCTCGACATGGGCAACGGCGCCCTGGGCGAGCTGCAGCGCCACTGCGGTCTCTACGACCTCGACGCGATCTTCCTCAGCCATCTGCACGCCGACCACTGCATCGACATGTGCGCCTACTTCGTGGCGCGCTACTACCGGCACGACGGCGGACGCTGCGACCCCCTACCGGTCTACGGCCCGGAGGGCACCGAACACCGTCTGACCACCGCCTACGCCGACACCCCCTCGGCCTCCTCGATGAGCGAGGTCTTCGACTTCCACACCGTGAAGCCCTCCACCTTCGAGATCGGCCCGTTCACGGTGCACACGGAACGCGTGGCCCACCCGGTGGAGGCGTACGGCATCCGCGTCGAGCACGGCGGGAAGGTGCTGACGTACTCCGGCGACACCGGCGTCAGCGCGCACCTCGACGAACTCGCCCGCGACGCCGACCTGTTCCTGTGCGAGGCCGCGTTCACGCACGGCAAGGAGAACATCCCCGACCTGCACCTCAACGGCCGCGAGGCCGGCGAGACGGCCCGCCGCGCGGGCGCGAGACGCCTGGTCCTCACCCACATCCCCCCGTGGACCGACCCCGAGGTCAACCTCGCCGACGCCCGCGCGACGTACGACGGCCCGGTCGAACTGGCGGTGCCGAGGGTGTCGTACGCGGTCTAGCTCTCCATGCGTGCACGAAGGCCCCGGAACCTTCTCGGTTCCGGGGCCTTCGTGCACGTCGTACGGAGCGGGACTCACGCCTTGGTGAGATCCTCGACCTCCTCTTCGGGCTCGCGGCCCGGGGTGGGGAGGTTGAACTTGGTGATCGCGAAGCGGAAGAGGACGTAGTAGATCGCGCCGAAGACCAGGCCGACGGGGATCAGCAGCCAGGGCTTGGTGGAGATGCCCCAGTTGATGAAGACATCGGTGAAGCCGGCCGAGAAGCTGAAGCCCATGTGCATGCCCAGCGCCCACGTCACGGCCATCGAGATCGCGGTGAGGACGGCGTGGATCGCGTACAGCACCGGGGCGATGAACATGAACGAGAACTCGATCGGCTCGGTCACACCCGTGAAGAACGAGGTCAGGGCCAGCGACGTCATCATGCCCAGCACGGCCTTGCGGCGCTCGGGACGGGCGGAGTGCGCGATGGCGAGGGCGGCGGCCGGCAGGCCGAACATCATGATCGGGAAGAAGCCGGTCATGAACAGACCGGCGCTCGGGTCACCGGCGAAGAAGCGCGGCAGGTCGCCGTGGAAGACGGTGCCCGCGGAGTTGGTGAAGTCGCCGATCTGGAACCAGGCCACCGAGTTCACGAACTGATGCATGCCGATCGGGATCAGCGCGCGGTTGATCAGACCGAAGAGGGCCGCGCCGAAGGAACCGAGGCCGGTCATCCACTCGCCGAAGTTGGTGATGACGTCACCGATGGGCTGCCAGCCGAGGACGACCAGGACACCGAGGGCCGTGCCGACGACAGAAGTGATGATCGGCACGAGCCGGCGGCCGTTGAAGAAGCCGAGCCAGTCGACGAGCTGCTTACGGTGGTAGCGCTGCCACAGCACCGCCGTCAGCAGACCGAGGATGATGCCGCCGAGCACGCCGGGATTCTGGAAGGTCGCGGCCGTGGCGGCCTCGTTGCCCTTCTGCCAGAAGCCGCCGAACGGGGTGACGGGCGTGTAGGTGGCGCCCTCGTGGCCGTCCTTGATCGGGAACTGGTGAATCACCGCGTAGTAGGTGAGGAAGCCGACCACGGCGGCCAGTGCCGTCGAGCCGTCGGCCTTCTTGGCGAAGCCGATGGCCACGCCTATGCAGAACAGCAGGGGGAGCCCGAGGGAGCTGTCCAGCAGGGCGCCGCCGGCTCCGGCGAACACCTTCGCGACATCGGCGGGGATGTGGAACTTCTCCTGGACGTCCGCCTGGCCGGCCCGCAGCAGGAGGCCCGCCGCCGGCAACACGGCGATCGGGAGCTGCAGGCTGCGGCCGACCTTCTGCAGGCCCTGGAACAGACCGGAACCCCGCTTCTTTGCGGGGGCCGCCGTTGCGGTGGCGGTGCTCATACGTCCTCCATCGGTGGTGGTCTACACCACTGAGTGGTGTAGACCTGTTTGTAGCACGATGAAGGCGGGATAAGGAACCCACTGATTCCGCTACCGAAGCGCTACCCGCCGTGGCCTGTCCCGAACGCTCGACGGGGCCGGGCTTGGCGACCGTCCGCCGGGTGGTGTAGACCAGTTTTGGACGGTTCCGTTGTCGTGACGTCAGCTTCGGCACGGACGGCATGAACGCTCGCGAAGACGGGCCGACTGTGGGTTACTGCGACCAAGCGGTTCGGATCAGGGAGAAGGAACATGGCCAGCAAGGCTGAGAAGATCGTCGCCGGGCTCGGCGGCATCGACAACATCGAAGAGGTCGAAGGCTGCATCACCCGCCTGCGCACCGAGGTCGTCGACGCCGGCAAGGTCGACGAGGCCGCCCTGAAGGCCGCCGGCGCCCACGGGGTCGTCAAGATGGGCACCGCGATCCAGGTCGTCATCGGCACGGACGCCGACCCGATCGCCGCGGAGATCGAAGACATGATGTGACATCCCGGGTCACCCGGGATCACCCGCGGTCACTCGCGGTCACCCGGGTCGCCCTGGCGCTCGTCGGCTGAGGCCTTTCCCCACCGTGGGAGAGGCCTCTCCCCTTGTGCGGCTAGGCTCAGAGCCATGTCTCGAATCGACGGCCGCACCCCCGAACAACTCCGCCCGGTCACCATCGAACGCGGCTGGAGCAAGCACGCCGAGGGCTCCGTCCTCGTCTCCTTCGGCGACACGAAGGTCTTCTGCACCGCCTCCGTCACCGAAGGCGTCCCCCGCTGGCGCAAGGGCAGCGGCGAGGGCTGGGTCACCGCGGAGTACTCCATGCTGCCCCGCGCCACCAACACCCGCGGCGACCGCGAATCCGTCCGCGGCAAGATCGGCGGCCGCACCCACGAGATCAGCCGCCTCATCGGACGCTCCCTGCGCGCCGTCATCGACTACAAGGCACTCGGCGAGAACACCATCGTCCTCGACTGCGACGTCCTCCAGGCGGACGGCGGCACCCGCACGGCGGCCATCACCGGCGCCTACGTGGCACTCGCCGACGCGGTCTCCTGGGCCCAGGGCAAGAAGCTGATCAAGGCGAACCGCCAGCCCCTGACCGGCACGGTGTCGGCGGTCTCCGTCGGCATCGTCGGCGGACTGCCCCTGCTGGACCTCTGCTACGAGGAAGACGTACGCGCCGAAACGGACATGAACGTCGTCTGCACCGGCGACGGCCGCTTCGTCGAGGTCCAGGGCACGGCGGAAGCCGAGCCGTTCGCCCGCGAGGAGCTCAACTCCCTCCTCGACCTGGCCGTTTCCGGCTGCACCGAGCTGGCCGCACTCCAGCACAAGGCCCTTGACGCGGCCCTCGAAAGGTAAAGAAGGTAAAGGGCGCGCCAAAAGAAGTGATCGGCGGCGGGCAACCACGCCGACCGCCACCACGTCTCCAGGAGTACGGGCGCACGGCTCACCGCCGTGCGCCCGGCCATTACAAGGGGCCCCGACCGGGCCCGAACGAGGGAGGGACCGTTCCATGGCCGCGAGCCGTCGACGCGGACGCCGCACCGCCGCCGTTGCCGCCACCCTGGCGGCCGTCGCACTCACCGCCGGTCTCACCACCGGCTGCGACGCCGTCAGCAAGGCACTCGACTGCGTCCAGACCGCCGACGCGATCGCCGACAGCGTCACGGACCTCCAGCAGGCCGTCAACAACGCGGCCAACGACCCGACGCAGCTGGAGGAGTCCCTCACCTCCATCGACAACAACCTCGACCAGATCGGCGACAAGACCGACAACGCCGACGTCAACAAGGCGGTCGACGACCTCGGCAAGGCCGTCGACAACGTCCGCGCATCGGTCGACAACGGCGACAAGACCCCCGACCTCACCCCGATCACGGACGCGGCGGGCGAACTGACGAAGGTGTGCACGCCGTAGGGCTTGTCTCAGGGAAGACGGGCTGTGGGTCGGGCCGGCCGGTCGGGATACTGGACGCATGACCCGCCTGATCCTCGCCACCCGTAACGCCGGAAAGATCACCGAGCTTCGGACGATCCTCGCCGACGCAGGTCTGCCGCACGACCTCGTCGGCGCGGACGCGTTCCCCGACATCCCGGACGTCAAAGAGACGGGAGTCACCTTCGCCGAGAACGCGCTCCTCAAGGCCCACGCCCTCGCCCAGGCCACGGGCCTCCCGGCGGTCGCAGACGACTCGGGCCTGTGCGTCGACGTCCTGAACGGCGCCCCCGGCATCTTCTCCGCCCGCTGGTCCGGCAAGCACGGCGATGACCGCGCCAACCTGGAACTGCTGCTGGCCCAGCTCTCCGACATCGCCGACGAACACCGCGCCGCCCACTTCGCCTGCGCGGCGGCGTTGGCGTTGCCCGACGGCCGACAGGAGGTGGTCGAGGGCCGCCTGCACGGCACCCTCCGCCACACCCCCGTCGGCACCAACGGCTTCGGCTACGACCCGATCCTCCAGCCGGAGGGCGACACCCGCACGTGCGCGCAACTGACCCCGGACGAGAAGAACGCGATCAGCCATCGGGGGCAGGCGTTCCGGGCGCTGGTGCCGGTGGTGCGGCAGCTGTTGGGCTGAGACGGCACGGTGAAGGGCGCCGAACTCATCAGTGCGGCGCCCTCTCGCTGGGTGGGCCCGGTGGGACTCGAACCCACGACACACCGCACCTAAAGCGGCGCCCTCTTGGCCAGCTGGGGTACGGGCCCAGGAGGCTTACTGTACTGTGCCTGGCTCGGCGGCGAGGCAATGACGTCCTCGCGCCTGCGGTTTGAGAAGGTGTCTGTCTGACTGTGGCATGACGGGCACAGGTACCTCAGGTTGTTCCGCCGGTTGTCCAGGCGGTCACCATTGACGTGATCGATCTCCAGGACGAGCCTTCTGCCTTGCCATGTGTCTCCTGTACCGCACTCCCCGCAAACATGCGGTACACCGAGGTCATCCAGGGCCCGCCTGAGCATGTGTGTCTTGGTGCGAGGGCTTCCCGGAGCGAGGAGCACCAAGATCTCGACCGACGTTCTGCGGTTCGGGGAACGGGTGCCGCGAAAGTGGCCTTGTCCTGTGAAGTGGGTGGTCGACAGCCCATGGAACTCGATGCTGCGCTTCACGAGTGCCCGAGCTGCACCGGTGTTGCTCCGGCCAAGGGCGGCCAGGACTCCGGTCAGGCTTGCGGCGGCCTCTACGACAGGTGCCAGTTCTTCACGCGGATGAGTGCCGGGGCCGTATCTGCGCCCTCCGGTGAAGTGCGAGGTATCGATCCCGAACTTGTCCAGCTTCTTTCTGATGTGACCGTACGGGCTGTCGCGCGGGGGAAAGCCCATGTATTCCAGCATCTCTTTGATGCTGTGAGAACGGGCGGCAGCTTCCCGCAGGAGGTCCTCCGGGTAGCTGCGCCGCTCACGTTCCGGCAGTGGTTCCTCGCGGAAGTGCGAGATGTCGATGCCGTAGTGCTGGAGCCGCTGGCTGAGATAGCGGCGAGGGCCGCTGCCCATCGGCACGCCCAGCTCACGCATCAGGTCGACCAAGCTCGTGGCTGTGGCGGCAGCCCGAGTCAGTACGTCGCACGTGAATTCCGGCTTGGTCATGCGGTCCTCCTGCGCCTGCGACCTCGGTATGTATCCGTTACCGCATGGCAGTTGGGGCACAGCAGCTGCAGGTTCTCCGGGCGGTTGTCCCACCAGTCGCCGTTGACGTGGTCGACCTCCAGCCGAAGGGGCTTGCTGTTCCACTGGGGGCCGGTGTCGCACACTGCGCAGGCTTCCTCGACTCCGGTTCGGAGCAGGTGCTGTCGTAGCCGTTTCCCAGGGATTCTGCCGTCCTCTGGTGCTCCCAGGGTGAGTGGATTGCCACGCGAACCCTTTGGCCTGCCTCGTCGCACCGTGAAGTGAGATGTGTCGATGCCGAGCGTTGTGATGCGGCGGCTGATGTGGGTGTGGTTGCCCCCCACCGGGCTGATTCCAAGGCGGCGGACCACTTCCTTGATGCTGGTCGAGGCGGCCACGGCCTCTTGGAGCTGCGCTGTGCTGTGGCGTACCCACTGGGTGGGGAAGTGTGAAACGTCCACACTCGCATCCGCCATCTTCTGGCGCAGATAGCGTCTGCTGCCCGGCGTTGGCGTCCCTCCACACCATCGCACGGCGTCGTCCCAGTTCGTTGTCGTACGAGCTGCCTCGTGGAGCAGTTCATGGGTGTACCTGGCCCCCACCGTTCCCCTCCGCCTCCGGTCACACGTTCGTGACCTCGTACGGAATAACGAAGCGGTTATCGGACAGTCGCGCCCGAAAAGCGTGAAGCGGCTCACACCAGGACACCCCGGTGTGAGCCGCTCCCCTGCGGTGCGGCAAACGCGGCCTCAGGCCCCAAGGTCCTTGATGATCTTGGCGACATGGCCCGTCGCGCGGACGTTGTACAGGGCGCGTTCGACCTTGCCCTGTTCGTCGACCACGATGGTGGAGCGGATGACGCCCATGTAGGTCTTGCCGTAGTTCATCTTCTCGCCGAAGGCGCCGTACGCGTCGAGGACCGTCTTGTCGGGGTCGGCGAGGAGGGTGACCTTGAGGGACTCCTTCTCGCGGAACTTGGCGAGCTTCTCGGGCTTGTCGGGGGAGATGCCGATGACGTCGTAGCCGGCGCCGGCGAGGAGGTCGAGGTTGTCGGTGAAGTCGCACGCCTGCTTGGTGCAGCCGGGGGTCAGGGCCGCCGGGTAGAAGTAGACGATGACCTTGCGGCCCTTGTGGTCGGCCAGCGACACCTCGTTGCCGTCGGCGTCGGACAGGGTGAACGCGGGGGCCTCGTCCCCGGGCTGAAGTCGCTCGGACATCGGTGTCGTCTCCTCGTGTGCGCGGCTGGGCGGTATCGGTCCGAGCCTAACGGGGGGTCCTGACGGCGCGAGCGGGCATGAAGCTGACAGACTGTCCAGAACAGCATCAGCAGACCTTCGGAGGCCGTACGGTGGCGGACACGTCGGACACCAGAACCCCGGCGCAGATCGAGGCGGACATCAAGCGTCGCCGCGAGGTGCTGGCCGAGACGCTCGACGAGATCGGGGTGCGGGTGCACCCGAAGACCATCGTCGGGGACGCGAAGGCCAAGGTGGCGGCCAACATCGATCACACGGTCGGGCGGGCGTATGTGCAGGTCAACCGGGCTGTGACTCAGGCGCGGGCGCAGTTCGTGGACGAGGAGGGCGGGCCCCGCCTGGAGCGGGTCGTGCCTGTCGCGCTCGCCGTGGTCGGTGTGGTCACGCTGCTCGCCCTGAGTACGCGGCGCCGCAGGGGCTGACCCGGCGGCGTACGGATCCGTTTCAGGCAGGTAGGTTCAGAGGCGTGAGCGCCAACAGAAACGACCACAGCACCCACCAGGACAAGCTGCCCATCCGGATGCTGCACGACCGTGTACTCGTGCGGCAGGAAGCCGGTGAGGGCGAGCGGCGTTCCGGCGGCGGCATCCTGATCCCCGCCACGGCGGCCGTGGGCCGTCGGCTGGCCTGGGCGGAGGTCGTGGCGGTGGGGCAGAACGTACGGACCGTGGAGCCGGGCGACCGGGTTCTGTACGACCCGGAGGACCGCGCCGAGGTGGAGGTGCGTGGCGTCGCGTACGTGCTCATGCGTGAGCGTGATCTGCATGCCGTGGCCGCCGACCGCTTCGAGGGGTCGGAGGACTCGACCGGGTTGTACCTGTAGAGCAACGCGCAGCGCATGTCATAGCGAAAAGGGCTGGTGGCCATCGCCACCAGCCCTTTCTTGTGCCTGCCGGTCAACCCGGGTGCCGTTCTCACTCCCTGCGCGTCGGCAAGAACGGGTTGTCGCCGTTCGACGTTCCCGTCGTGGTGCCGTTGCCCGCGGTCGTGCCGGTGGTCGTCCCCGCGTCGGTGGTGCCGCCGTCGGTCGTGCCGTCGGTGGTTCCGCCGTCCTGCGTGCCGCCCGTGGTGGGTGTGCCGGCGGTGGTGCCGCCGTCCTGGGTGCCGCCGGTCGTGGGCGTCGCGGGCGTGGTGTTGCCGGTGGTGCCGCCGTTCGTCTGGCCCTGGGTCCGGCCTTCGGTCCGGCCGTCGGGGTCCTCGTCGCCGGAGGGCTCGTCCTCGTCCTCCTCCTCGCTCGTGCTCGGGTCGGGGCTGGTTCGGGCCGGGGGTTCCTGGATCTGGTCGGCGCCCTCCTCCAGGACCAGGTCGAAGTCGGTGACCGGCTTGCCCTTGAGGGCGGTCTTGGTGAACTGGGCCCAGATGTCGGCGGGCGCGCCGCCGCCGTTGATGCGGGGCAGGCCCAGCGCGTTGTAGAGCGGCTTGTGGGCGGCCGTGACGGGGTCCTGGCCCATGACGGAGACGACGGTCACCAGGTCGGGCGTGTAGCCGGCGAACCAGGCGGCGGTGTCCTTTTCGGCGGTGCCGGTCTTGCCGGCGGCGGGGCGGCCGGCGGCCTGTGCGCCGGTCGCGGTGCCGTTCTGGACGACGCTGCGCAGGATCGAGGTCGTGGTGTCGGCGGCCTCGCGGCTGACGGCTTGGCGGGTGCTGCGCTTAGGCAGCTCCACCACGTTCTTGCCTTCCTTGGTGATCTTCTCGATCAGGGTGTATGTGCCGTGCTTGCCGTGGTTGGCGAGTGTCGCGTATGCCTCCGCCATGTCGAGGACGCTGGCGGTGGCGGTGCCCAGGGCGATGGAGGGGTAGGGGTTGAGGTCCTTGGTGTTCGCGGGGATGCCGAGGTCGATGGCGGTCTCCCGGACCTTCTCCGAGCCGACGTCGACCGCCATCTGTGCGTACACCGAGTTGACGGACTTGTCGGTGGCGGTGCGCACCGAGGTGTCGCCGTAGGAGTACTGGTCCTCGTTCTCGGGGGCGTAGGTGCCGCCGCTCCAGCCCTGGACGGGGCGCTTGTTGGTGCCGTCGTAGATCGTGTTCGGGGTGATGGTGCGGCCGTCCTGGGTGACGGAGCCGTTCTGGACGGCGGAGGTGAACACGAAGGGCTTGAAGGTGGAGCCGACCTGGAAGTCTCCGCGGGTGGCGTTGTTCGTGTACTGCTTGACGTAGTCGACGCCGCCGTACAGAGCGACGATCTTGCCGGTCTTGGGGTCGACGGAGGCGCCGCCGGCGCGGACGTAGTTGTCGACCTTGCGGTTCTTCTTGTCCAGTTTGGACATCAGTTGGTCGTTGACGGCGTCGACGAAGGCGTTCTGCTTGCTCTTCTGGATGCTGGTGGTGATGCGGTAGCCGCCGGACTTGAGCTCGTCCGCGGTGAGGATCTTGTTCTTGCTGAGGTCGTCCTTGATGGCTTCGACGAGGTAGCCGCGCTGGCCGGACAGGCCGATGGAGACGGTCTGTTCCTTCGGCATGGGGAACTTCATGCCGGCGCGCTTGGACTCGGTGAGCCAGCCCTTCTTGACCATGCCGTCGAGGACGTAGTTCCAGCGGGCCTCGGCTGCGGCCTTGTTCTGCGGGTGGGCGACGATGTCGTACTCGCTGGGCGCGTTGAGCAGGGCGGCGAGGTAGGCGCCCTGGGCCGGGGTGAGGTCGATGGCGTCGACGCCGTAGTAGGCCTGGGCGGCGGCCTGGAGGCCGTAGGCGTTGCGGCCGAAGTAGCTGGTGTTGAGGTAGCCCTGGAGGATCTGGTTCTTGCTCTGGGTGCGGTCGAGCTTGATCGCGATGAAGAACTCCTTCACCTTGCGGGTGACGGTCTGTTCCTGCGCGAGGTAGTAGTTCTTGACGTACTGCTGGGTGATGGTGGAGCCGGACTGTTTGCCCTTGCCGGTGGCCGTGTTCCAGCCGGCGCGCAGCATCGCCTTGGGGTCGATGGCGGACTCGGTGTAGAAGTCGCGGTCCTCGGCGGCGAGGACGGCGTGCTGGGCGTCCTTGGAGATCTGCGGGAGGGTGACGTTCTCGCGGTTGAGCTCGCCGTCGCGGGCGATCTCGCTGCCGTCCGCGTAGAGGTAGACGTTGCTCTGCATGGTGGCGAGGGCGTTGGCCGGCGGGATCTTGACCATCGAGTAGCCGAGGAAGAACAGGCCGGCGAGGAGCAGTGTGCCGAGGACGAAGGTGGCGAGCACCATGCGCCAGGTCGGGATGATGCGGCGCCAGCCGGTGCGCTTGGGTCGCTTTGCCTTCTTGCCGTCCCCCTCGGGCTCGCTCGGTGCCCAGCCCTCTGTCGGCTGCTGCGGCTGCGGCTCGTCACTCATCTCGTGCACGGACTCCTGTTTCGCGTCGTACGTTCCCGTACGCCCTCGTACGCCTTCTGCGCCCCTGGTTGAAGACTGTCGCACCATGCGTTCCGTTCCCGGCAATCGGCACGTGTTGTGCTCGGAATGGGCCCGGAAAGGTCCCGGAAAGGTCCCGGAAAAGGCGTGGCACGCCATGTCACCTGCGGGCTAGGCTCCTGCGCTTCGGTGTCGGGCAGGCTTCGGGCGGGCGAGGAGGGCGGTTGCCGTGGGTTCGGCGCGGTTGTACGCGGCCGTCGCGGCGGGTGGTTTCCGACGGTACGCGACGTATCGGGCGGCGACTGCCGCCGGGGTGTTCACCAACACGGTCTTCGGCCTGATCCTCGTCTACACGTATCTCGCCCTGTGGGACGAGCGGCCGCATCTGGGCGGTTACGACCAGGCGCAGGCTGTCACCTACGTGTGGCTGGGGCAGGCGTTGTACTCGACGCTGGCCGTCCAGGGCGGCGGCTTCGAGAATGATCTCATGGAACGCATTCGCACCGGGGAGGTCGCCATCGACCTGTACCGGCCGGCGGATCTCCAACTGTGGTGGCTGGCGGGCGACTTGGGGCGGGCGCTGTTCCAGCTGCTGGGGCGGGGTGTGGTCCCCTTCGGTTTCGGGATGCTGGTCTTCCCGATGGCGCTGCCGGGCGACTGGCTGACCTGGGTGGCGTTCCTGGTCGCGGTGGTGCTCGGGATGGTCGTCAGTTTCGCGATCCGGTATCTGGTGGCGCTGAGCGCGTTCTGGCTGATGGACGGCACGGGCGTGACGCAGACGCTGATGATCACCGGGTTGTTCTGCTCGGGGATGATGCTGCCGCTGAACGTGTTTCCGGGGGTGCTCGGGGAGGTCGTACGGGCGTTGCCGTGGTCGGCGCTGCTTCAGATGCCCGCCGACGTCCTCATGGGTGAGGCGGCTCCGCTGGGTACGTACGTCTTTCAGGTGACCTGGGCGGCGGTGCTGCTGACGGCGGGGCGTCTGCTGCAGTCGGCGGCGACGCGGCGGGTGGTGGTGCAGGGTGGGTGAGAGCAGCCGGCTCGCCGAAGGGCTGCGGGCCTACCGGTTGATCGCCGCGATGTGGATCCGCTCGACGATGGCCTACCGCGTCTCCTTCGTCCTGACCGCGCTCGGTGGTCTGGTCGTGACGGGGCTCGACTTTGTGGCGATCTTGTTGATGTTCTCGCGGATCGACGCGCTCGGCGGCTACTCGCTGCCCGAGGTCGCCTTCCTCTACGGCCTGTCCGCGACGGCGTTCGGCTTCGCGGACCTGGCGATCGGCTCGATGGACCGGCTGGGCAAGCGGGTACGCGACGGCACTCTGGACACGCTGTTGGTGCGGCCGGCGCCGGTGCTCGCGCAGGTCGCCGCGGACCGCTTCGCGCTGCGCCGGGTCGCCCGGATCACCCAGGGCGTGCTGGTGCTGGGTTACGGGCTCGCCGGGTGCGACATCGCGTGGACGCCGCTGAAGGTGCTGCTGATGCCGGTGATGCTGGCCAGTGGCGCGGTGATCTTCTGCGCGGTGTTCGTGGCGGGCGCGGCCTTCCAGTTCGTGGCGCAGGACGCGTCGGAGGTGCAGAACGCGTTCACGTACGGCGGGACGACGATGCTTCAGTACCCGCCGAGCGTGTTCGGCAAGGAACTGGTGCGTGGGGTGACCTTCGTGCTGCCGCTGGCCTTCGTCAACTGGGTGCCCGCGGCGTACGTGCTGGGGCGGTCGTACCCGCTCGGCCTGCCGGAATGGGCGGCGTTCGCGCCTCCGCTGGTGGCGGGGGTGTGCTGTGCGCTGGCGGGGGTGGCGTGGCGGGCGGGGCTGCGGTCGTATCGGAGTACGGGGAGTTAGGACATATGGACGAGGCTTTCATCGAGGTGGACCGGGTCGAGAAGGTCTTCGACGTCCGCAAGAAGAGCGGGTTCCTGAAGCGGGAGCGGCGGCAGGTGCGGGCGGTCGACTCGCTGTCCTTCACCGTGGCGCGCGGCGAGATGGTCGGCTATATCGGCCCCAACGGCGCGGGCAAGTCGACGACCGTGAAGATGCTCACCGGGATCCTGACGCCGAGCGGTGGCCGGGTGCGGGTGGCGGGCATCGATCCGTCCCGTGAGCGCACCCGTCTCGCGCACCGCATCGGGGTGGTGTTCGGGCAGCGTACGACCCTGTGGTGGGACCTGCCGCTGATCGACTCCTACCGGCTGATGCACCGTATGTACCGCATTCCCGACGGCCGTTACCGCGAGAACCTCGACCGGCTCGTGGAACTCCTCGCCCTGGGCGAGCTGTTGGACGTGCCGGTACGGCAGCTCTCCCTCGGCCAGCGGATGCGCGGCGACATCGCGGCGGCTCTGCTGCATGATCCCGAGGTGCTGTACCTCGACGAGCCGACGATCGGCCTGGACGTGGTCTCCAAGGCCAGGGTGCGGGAGTTCCTGCGGGAGTTGAACACCGAGCGCGGCACGACGGTGCTGCTGACCACCCACGACCTCCAGGACATCGAGCAGTTGTGCTCGCGCGTGATGGTCATCGACCACGGCCGGATGATGTACGACGGGCCGCTCGCGGGGCTGCACGAGGCGGGGGAGAGCGAGCGGACGCTGGTGGTGGACCTGGAGCGGGAACTGCCGCCCATCGAGGCGCCGGCGCCCGCGCGCGTGGTGCGGGTGGAGGGGCCGCGGCAGTGGCTGGCGTTCCCGGCGTCGCAGTCGGCGGCGCCGCTGGTGGCGCGGATCGCTGAGGCGTATCCGCTGGTGGATCTGTCGGTGCGGGAGCCGGACATCGAGGCCGTGATCGCCAAAATGTACGCGGAGCGAGCGAGCGCGTAGTGCCCTGCGGCGGGAACTCGTAGGCTGCTGTACATGACCGACAACACTCCGGAACTGCGGGCCTCCGACGCCGATCGTGAGCGAGTCGCCGAGGTCCTGCGGGACGCCCTCGCGGAGGGGCGGCTCGACATGGCGGAGTTCGAGGAGCGGCTGGACGCGACGTACCAGGCGCGTACGTACGGTGAGCTGGCGCCGATCACGCGTGATCTGCCGGCCGCGGGGGTCGTGCCGCCGTCCGTGTCCCTGGCGAAGGAGCCGGAGGGCGGGGCCGGTTGGGGTCGGCGGATCGTGGGCGGCGAGGGGTCGTCGACGTGGGCGGTGGCCGTCATGTCGGGGTTTCAGCGCAAGGGGCGCTGGACCGTGCCGAGGCGGTTCAACTGCTTCGCCTTCTGGGGTGGCGGGGAGATCGATCTGCGCGAGGCGAACTTCGCCGGCGGCGATGTGGAGATCAACTGCGTCGCGATCATGGGCGGCGTGAACATCGTCGTGCCGCCCGGGGTCGAGGTCGTGGTGCGGGGGATCGGTGTGATGGGGGGCTTCGACCACCGTGAGGTGGGCGTGCCGGGGGAGCCGGGGGCGCCTCGGGTGGTCGTGACCGGGTTCGCCTTCTGGGGCGGGGTCGGGGTCGAGCGCAAGCGGACGAAGGCGGAGCGGCGGCAGGAGAAGCTGGACCGCAAGGCCGCGATGAGAGAGCTGCACGAGTCCTTCCACGAGGACATCCAGGAGGCCCACCGCAAGATGCTGGACGGGCATCGGGACGTGATGCGGGAGCGGCGCGAGGACCGTCGCGAGAAGCGGCGCGAGGACCGTCGCGAGGAACGCCGGGACAGGTACCGCCACCGGGAGTACTGACCCGGCGTTGCCGCCGGGCAGAGGGGCGTCGCGCGGCCCGGCGCCGACGGGTTGCCGCCCGCGCCCACCCTCCCCCACTCTCGGCTTCGCTCGAGCGGGGGACCCCCATTGCCCCAGGCGGCACGCATGCCCGCGGCTCGCGACGATGCCGTCCATCCCGCGGGCAGTCGTGCCGCTGGGGCGGCACGGGTGGGCGCGGACGGTGCCCTGACAGCGCCGGGCTGCGCGACCTCTGCCCAGCGGCAACCCGCCCGCACTGACATCGCTACCGCTTGGCGCGGAGCGTTACAGCTCTGCCGGGGCCGAGCCCTTCAGTGCGGGCAGGTTGAAGACTTCGGCCATGCGGGCGTAGCCCTCGTCGCTGGGGTGGAGGTGGTCGCCGGAGTCGTAGTCGGGGCGGGAGCGGCGGGGGTTGTAGGGGTCGCGGAGGGCCTTGTCGAAGTCGGCGACCGCGTCGAAGACGTCGCCGTCGCGGATCGCGGCGTTGATCTCCTGGCGGACGGCCTCGCGGGCCGGGGTGTAGCCGCGGTGGCCCTGGAAGGGCATGAGGGTCGCGCCGACGACCTTGATGCCGCGGGCGTGGGCCTGCCTGACCATGAGGCGCAGACCGGTGAGGATCCGGTCGGGATCGGCGAGCCGGCGGTTGCGCAGGATGTCGTTGACGCCGAGGTCGATGACGACGACCTTGACGTTGGTCCGGCCGAGCACGTCACGGCTGAAACGCTTGAGCCCGCTGGGGTTGTCGGCGGGCCGCCCCCGCCCGTCGGTGAGGATCTGGTTGCCGCTGATGCCCTCGTTGACGACGCTGTAGCGCGGCACGTCCTGCCGCTGCTCGACCGCCGCGCGCAGCCGGTCCGCGAGAACGTCGGGCCAGCGGCGGTTGGCGCCCAGGGTGGAGGTCACGCCGTCGGTGATGGAGTCGCCGAAGACGACGACCGTGCCGTCGGACTCGTTGCTGAGCACGTCCAGCGCGGTGAGGTACCGCCAGTACTCGGCGTGTGCGGTGTACGCGGTGGCGTCGGCGTCCTCCGTGCGGTCGCCCTCGGCCAGGTAGGACAGCTGACGGGCGTGCGGGTGGTAGGTCACCGGCCCGGACGGGGTGGGGGAGTAGGTGGTCACCAGCACGTCGGTGTCGCGCGGGATGAGCACGGTCACCATGTCGCTGATCACCTGGTCGCCGGCCGGGATGACGACCACGGGGTTGCCGCCGAAGGTGAGGCGCCGCATGGTCTCCGCGGCCGCCGAGGCGGTGTTGTCGGCGGCGGCGACGGCGACGGAGGCGTGCGTGATGGTCAGCGGCCGGGTGCCGTAGAGGTTGGACAGCGTGATGCGGGCACTCGTACCGCCGACGCTCGTGTGGACGACGTTGCGGACCGAGCGGCCCGCCAGGCCGTTCACCTCGGTGCCGGGTTCGGCCCCCACGGGGGACGCGGACCAGGTGCCGACCCAGACGCCGGTCGAGGCGGGGGCGGCGGAGTTGTGGGGAGTGCGGGGTGCGGCGAGGGTGTCCTCGCTGTTGCCGTCGTCCGCTGCGACCCCGACGTATATCGCGGCGGACAGGGCCACGATCACGGCGATGATCGCGGACAGCAGGGCATAACCGTGACGCTTGGTCATGCGGGTGTGCGTCTCCTAGAGGAGGGGAGCCCAGGGCTCCGAAAGTGATCACCTCATGATGCGACACGAGGCGGAGGGAGGATTGAGCAGGACCCCCCATTGGGCCCCCGGTACACAGACGCTGGGAACTCTCGTTCTGTTCCAGGAGTAAGGCAGGAAGGGACAATGTGTGCGGAATAACGTGACGGGTGGAGCGGATGAAGCGTATGAATCCGAGTGAACCGGACGTGGTGGGAGCGGGGCGGCCGGGATCGCCCGCGCGCACGATGACCGTTTTCAGCGCCGCAGACGAGGAGAAGCAGCGCGGTGTGCGCCGGATGAAGCTCACCGCCGCCGGGCTGCTGCTGTTCGTGGCGGTGGTGTACGTCCTCGCGGAGTGGGCCGGCCACCAGGGCGCGGGCCCCTGGGCGGGATACGTCGCCGCGGCGGCCGAGGCCGGCATGGTCGGCGCGCTCGCCGACTGGTTCGCGGTCACCGCCCTCTTCCGTCACCCGCTCGGCCTGCCCATCCCGCACACCGCGATCATCCCGAACAAGAAGGACCAGCTGGGCGTCTCGCTCGGCGAGTTCGTCGGCGAGAACTTCCTCTCCGAGGACGTCGTACGGCAGCGGCTGCGGGCCGTGGGCATCGGCAGCCGCCTCGGCGCGTGGCTGGCGGAGCCGGAGCACGCGGACCGGGTCACCGCGGAGCTGTCGACCGCGCTCAGGGGCGCGCTGACGGTCCTGCGCGACTCGGACGTGCAGGCGGTGGTCGGCGAGGCGATCACCCGCCGTGCCAATGCGCAGGAGATCGGGCCCGGCATCGGCAAGATGCTGGAGAAGATCGTCCTCGACGGGGGCCACAAACGGGCCGTCGACCTGATCGTCTCCCGCGCGCACGACTGGCTGGTGCTGCACGGAGACTCCGTGATGGACGCCGTGCAGGGCGGCGCGCCCGGCTGGACCCCGCGGTTCGTGGACCGGAAGGTCGGCGAGCGCGTCTACAAGGAGCTGCTGCGCTTCTGCGCGGAGATGCGCGACATGCCCTCCCACCCCGCCCGCGGCGCCCTCGACCGCTTCCTCACCGACTTCGCCTCCGACCTTCAGTCCGACACGGAGACGCGCGCGCGGGTCGAGCGGCTCAAGGGCGAGGTGCTGGGCCGCGGCGAGGTCCAGGACCTCATCGCCTCCGCCTGGACCGCCGTACGATCCATGATCGTCTCGGCGGCCGAGGACGAGCGCAGCGAGCTCCGCCTGCGCGCGCGGGCCTCGTTCCTCTCCCTCGGCACCCGCATGGCCACCGAGCCCAAGGTCCAGAGCAAGGTCGACAGCTGGGTCGAGGGTGCGGCCGTCCACGTCGTGACCACCTACCGCAAGGAGATCACCTCCCTCATCACCGACACCGTCGCCGGCTGGGACGCCGAACACACCACCCGCAAGATCGAGGCCAACATCGGCCGCGACCTCCAGTTCATCCGCATCAACGGCACGGTCGTCGGCTCACTGGCGGGCCTGTTGATCTACACGGTGGCGCGGGTGCTGGGAGCGTAGGCCCGCTGCCCGAGGGCACTCGCCCGGGGTTCCGCTCAGTGAGGAGGGAGCCCCATGACAACCGCTGACGCCGCGACCGGCAGTACGGTGACCACGAACATCCCCGCCCGCCTGGACCGCCTTCCGTGGTCCCGCTGGCACTGGACGATCGTCTTCGGACTCGGCACCGTATGGATCCTCGACGGCCTGGAGGTCACGGTCGTCGGCAACATCGCGAGCCGTCTTTCGGAGCCCGGCAGCGGACTGCCGATCACATCCGGGCAGGTCACCGGCATCGCGGCCGCGCTGTACGTGGCGGGTGCCTGTGTCGGCGCCCTCTTCTGGGGCCGCCTGACGGACATCTGGGGCCGCAAGAAGCTCTTCATGGTCACCCTCGCGGTGTACCTCGGGGCCACCGCCCTGACCGCGGTCTCCTTCGACACCTGGTGGTTCCTGCTCTTCCGCTTCCTCACCGGTTTCGGTATCGGCGGCGAGTACGCGGCCATCAACTCCGCCATCGACGAGCTGATCCCCGCCCAGTACCGCGGCCGCGTCGACCTGATGATCAACGGCAGTTTCTGGCTGGGCGCGGTCGGCGGTTCGCTGCTGTCGATCGTCGCGCTGAACACGGACGTCTTCGCGGCCGACGTGGGCTGGCGGCTGACGTTCGCCCTGGGCGCCGTACTGGCCCTGGTGATCCTCCTCGTACGACGGCACGTCCCCGAGAGCCCGCGCTGGCTGATGATCCATGGCCGTGACGGCGAGGCGGAACGGATCGTGTCCTCGATCGAGCGGAGGGTGGAGGAGGAGAAGGGCGAGCCGCTGCCGCGGGCGGAGGACGAGATCACCATCCACCAGCGCCGCAGTGTCACGTTCCTGGAGATCGGCCGCACGGTCTTCTCCGACTACCGCAGGCGGGCCGTCCTCGGCTTCGCCCTCTTCATCGGCCAGGCGTTCCTCTACAACGCGATCACCTTCGGCTTCGGCGCGATCCTCACCACGTTCTTCGACGTGCCGAGCGGCCACACCGGCTACTACTTCGCCGTCATCGCCGTCGGCAACTTCGTCGGCCCGCTGCTGCTCGGCAAGCTCTTCGACACCGTCGGCCGCCGGGTGATGATCTCGTCGACGTACCTCCTCTCCGGCCTGCTGCTCTTCGGCACGGCCTGGCTGTTCGACCGCGGCTCGCTGAGCGCAGGGACGCTGACGGCCTGCTGGTGCGCGGTGCTGTTCTTCGCCTCGGCGGGCGCCTCCAGCGCGTACCTGACCGTCTCCGAGGTCTTCCCGATGGAGACGCGCGCGATGTCCATCGCCTTCTTCTACGCCCTCGGCACCGCCGCCGGCGGCACCAGCGGCCCCCTGCTGTTCGCCGACCTCACCGGCACGGGCAAGGTCGGCGACACGGTCCTCGCCTTCCAGATCGGCGCGACGCTGATGTGCGTGGCCGGAGTGGTGGCCGCGCTGCTGGCCGTGAACGCGGAGCGGCGCTCCCTGGAGGACGTCGCCAAGCCGCTGACGGCGGCGGCGACGAAGGCGAAGTCGAGGTCGAGGTCGAAGTCGGCGACGGCGCGGGAGAAGGGGGACTCGAGGACGGCGACGGCCTGACCCCGACAGAGCCCTGACCCGACAGGGCCCTGACCCCGACAGAGCCCTGACCCGACAGGGCCCTGACCCCGACAGAGCCCTGACCCGACAGCGCCCGCCTTCTGACAGAGCAAGGGGTGCCCCCTTGGGCGGAGGGGGCACCCCTTGCGGTCTACTGCGACTCGCGCTGTCCCCGGCCGCGCCGCCGCAGCAACAGCAGCCCCCCGGCGAGGGCGGTGATCCCCGTGGCGGCGGTCCAGCCGACGACGTCGGCGGATCCGGTGGCCGCGAGGTCACCGCCCTTCGAGCCGCCCTTCGAGCCATCCGTCGAGCCGCCCTGCGCGGCGGCGGCCGAAGCGGCCGGCGTGGACGCGCTCTGCGGCCGCGGATCCGAAGCGCCCGGTGCCGAGGACGGCGCCGAGGCCGCCGGACGCGGCGCCGCCGACGTGTCCTTCGCCTTGTCCCGCGTGAACGCCAGCGTCCCGAAGCCGAGCTGGTCGTAGCCGCCGCTGTTGGGCCCGTAGTCCCCGCCGCCGCCCTCGGGCGCGGCCTTGGCGGCGGCGCGGGTGAGGTACGACGCCGAGAGGCCCCGGCGCTTGGTGTAGTGGTTGGCGATCATCGCCCAGATGGGACGCGTCATCGCCGGGTCGACGCCGGCGGCGTCGGAGGCGGTCTCCGTCCCCGACCAGCCGCCGATCGCACCCTTGCGGCGCGTGTTGGCGGTGTACGACACGTCACCGCCGAGGCTCCACTTGGCGACGTACTGGGCGCCCTTGAGGAAGCGGCTGTCGTCGTAGCCGTAGAGGTCGATGCCCTGGTTCCAGGCCATCTCGCAGACGGTGCCCATCAGGCCGACGCCGAGCAGCGCGTGCCCCTGGTCGCGGCCGGCCTCCAGCCACTCGCCGAGCCCGTCGTCGTGTACGACGGGGATGGCGTTCTTGACCGCGCCGAGCCCGGCGCCGTGCTTGAAGTACTCCACCGCCTGGTCGACCTTGGCGCTGTCGTCGCAGAAGATGCCGACGGCGAGGACGCAGGCGAGGGCCGTCAGGTCCCAGTTGGGCCAGTAGTTGGTGACGACGGCGTTGTTGTGGTCGGTGAGGAAGGACTCGCTGAGCGGGGCGAAGACGTCGCGCAGCACCTTCTGGGTGCGGGCGAGTTCGAAGCCGTCGTGGTCGCGGACGAGTTCGGCGGCGTTGGCGAACTGGTAGCCGTACAGCCCGGCCGCGAGGAACCGGTCGGCGGAGCCCTCGATCGACGTGAGCTTCGCCGACCAGGCGTTGAGGATCGCGACGGCGGTGTCGGCGTGCGCGGTGTCGCCGCTGATGTGGAAGCGCAGGGCGTTCTGGTAGGCCGCGTGGATGTCGTTGTAGAGGCCCACGTAGTTCTGCGGGCTGCCCGCACCCCGGTACACCGTCGCCTGCGGATTGGGCGCCCAGCCGCTCTGCGCGTGCCGGTTGGCGGTCAGCTTGGCGAACCCGGCCGTGTAGGGCGCGGCGCCCGCCTTCACCTTGGCGGCCATACGGGCCAGGTCGTCGTGGGTGTGCAGCAGGCCGGGGTGCGCGTAGGCGGAGCCGGCCGCTGCGGCGGGGGTGGGAGAGACGGCCGTACCGATGCCGACCGCTCCGGCTGCCGCGCCCGCGGCCTTCATCATGCTTCGGCGGCTGATCTGTCGTGTCACGTCTTCGTACCTCAGCGTCGTAAGTCGCGTACCTGTGGAGGGGGACGGTGAGGAGACGTGCGGGAGTGGGGGCGGATAACAAAAACTGAGGACCCGTCGAATGTGGTGAACGTGCCGGGGCATCTCACGCCCCGGTGGTGGACCCCGGCCGGATGATCATCAGGACCGTCACCGTTGCCCACAGCAGGTTGAACATCCCGGTGAACATGGCCAGTCGTACGGTCGCCTCGCGCGTCCCGCCTCCTTCCAGGAGCGCGCCCTGGCGGGGCAGGACCAGGGCGACGAGGACGAGCGCGGCGAGCGCGGTCAGCCCGATCGACACGATCAGCCAGGTGTCGCCGAGCACGCCCATCGCGCTCGCCGTGCCGAAGCCGAAGACGGGGCGGCGTGGTGCTCGGGCCCGCAGGTCGGGCAACGGCGTGGTGCTCACGCCCGCCGTTCGGGCAACGGCGTGGTGCTCACGCCCGCCGGTCGGCCACCGCCCATGACGCGAGGGCGACGGCGCCCGCCACACCGAAGACCGACGGCCAGGCGCCCACCTTCTTGGCCAGCGGGTGGGACCCGGCGAAGGCGGCGACGTAGGCGGCGGTCAGCGCGCCCGCGGCCTTCCCACCGGCCCGCTGCCGCCACTGCTGCGCGGCCGCGGCCCCCGCGACGGCCAGGACAACCCCGCCGAGCTGCCGCTTCCTGGTCCAGCGGGCCACACCGTACCCGCCGACGAGCCCGCCCGCGGCGATCACCGAGCTGGGAACCTTCGCCATGTCTGTCTCCTCGTTCCTCGTGATGACGCCGAGGCTAACGCCCGGACGACCTGCCCCTTCAAGGGACCCGAGCCGTAGGGCTTCGGCGCGCGCCGAGGGCACATCCGGCCGAGGCGAGGGCGAGCCCGAAGGCGGCGGGGTTGACGTATCCGGGGACGTCACCGGTGTCGTAGCTCCCGCCGTCACTCGTCTCGCAGACGAACCCGAGGGGCACGAAGTCCACGGTGTAGTCGACGATCTCGATCCCTTGCTGGTGCCGCTCCC
This sequence comes from Streptomyces sp. NPDC002888, assembly GCF_042888465.1. NCBI lineage: Bacteria > Bacillati > Actinomycetota > Actinomycetes > Kitasatosporales > Streptomycetaceae > Streptomyces > Streptomyces sp. NPDC002888. The sequence continues at coordinate 166,792 of NZ_JBIAPU010000013.1, forward strand.
ACCACCCGGGCGTACGACAGGACTGGGGCGGCGCCGAGTCCGTGCCGCCGTCCTCCGCCGTCAGCACCGCCCCGCTGACGATGAGCAGCCCCCACGCGTACACGGCGACGGCGGCGGCCCCGGTGAGCGCGGCGAGGACGCGGAGCCCGGTCGCCGCCCCGGCACGGCGTACGCCGGTCCGTGCCAGTTGCCCGAACCCGAATCCGGTGAGGCCGAAGGCGGTGACGGCCGCGGCGATGACGAGCAGCAGGAGCAGGTACAACATCGCGTCGCGCCCCCCGGTTTGCGAACGATCGGTTGATCGTCGAGCGGTCCGCCGAGTCCAACACGCCAGGCCCGCCCCACCTGTGGTGGAGCCCACAGTTCCGGCAACAGGAGTGTCACAGCCGGTGCCACGGCAATTCGCTGGCGGTGACCGGCCGCCGGGGGAGAACCTGATGACTCTCACCCAGCCTCTCCGTAGCCTCTCCGTACGACGGGAAGAAACAGGCCAGTTGACGACCACGACCACCGCCCACCTCACCACCCCCGACGGCACCCGCATCGCCTACCGCGACCACACCCCGCCGGCGGGCCCCGAGCGCCGGCCCCCCGTCCTCCTCCTCCACGGCCTGGCGGGACACATGGCCGAATGGGACGCCCTGATCCCGCGCCTCCTGGCGGACGGCCACCGCGTGGTGGCGTACGACGCCCGAGGCCACGGCGAGAGCACGCGCGTGCCGGATGACATGACGAGAGCGGCGGCGGTACGGGACGCCGTAACCCTGATCGACGCCCTGTCCCTGCGGGGCGTGATCCTCGTGGGCCAGTCCCTGGGCGGCCTGACGGCCCTGCTGACGGCGGCGGCCCACCCGTCCCGGGTCGAGGCCCTGATCGTGGTGGAGGCGGGCCCGGCCGGCCGCAATCCGAACCTCCCCGCCGACATGGCGTCGTGGCTGGACAGCTGGCCGGCCCCCTTCAAGACCCTGGCCGACGCGACAATCTTCTTCGGTCACGAGGCCTGGGCGAGGGGCCTGGACTGGCGGGTGGACGGCGGTTGGGCGCGCGTGGACCGGGCCACGATGCTCGCGGCGGTGGCGGAACTGGCGACGGACGACTACTGGGCGCAGTGGTCGCGGATCACCCGCCCCACGTTGGTGATCCGGGGCGAGAACGGCACGATGCCGGAGCGGGAGGCGGCGCAGATGCGGGCCCGCCGCCCCTCCACGCAGGTCACGGTCGTGGCGAACGCGGCCCACGACGTCCACCTGGACCAGCCGGACGTGCTGTACGAGGCGATCGCCGGGTTCGTGAGCGGGGAGGAAGACGGCACGGTGAACGAGGACGAGCCGCCGGAGCACGCGAGATTCGCGACGTACGTGAGGGAGCTGCGGCAGGTGACGGCCGCCGAGGAAGTCGCCCTGATCCGCGGGATCCTCACGGACCCGGACCAGGTGATGGCCCGGTCGGCCGTACTCCGTCACCTGGACGAACGGGCGACGGCTCTGCACCTGGCCCCGGCCTACGCGCCCTGGGCGGAGTCGATGACGCAAGCGACGGCCGACCACCCCTTCCTGACGACCCGCCTGCGCGAATGGACCCTGCTCAGGTCCCTCGCCCTCGCCCACCCCTGGGCCCCGCAGTCGCTCACGCAGGCCTCCGACTGGCTGCAACGCAAGGTCGCCGAGACGTCGTCACAGCCCGAGGCGCTGTCACTCCTCGCCGAGCAGGGCCGCACCAAGCGCGTCCGGCACACGGCCAGGACCCGTCTGCTCGACCTCAACCGCAGCCGAGGCTGAAACCCTCGGCGTGGCGATCCAGGCTCCTAAGGCCGCCGCAGCAGCCCCCTCTCCATGGCCACCACCACCGCCCGCGTCCGGTCGTTCACGTCGAGCTTGGCGAACATGCGCAGCAGATGGGTCTTGACCGTGGCCTCCGTGATGACGAGGCGTCTGCCGATCTCGGCGTTGGTCAGCCCGTCGGCGACCGCGTCGAGGACGTCGGTCTCGCGTGGGGTCAGCGGCTCCTGGGCCGGGCGCCGCATGCGTGCGATCAGCCTTTCGGCCACGCGGGGCGCGAGGACGGTCTCGCCGCGTGCCGCCGAGCGGATCGCGTCGGCGAGCTGTTCACGGGTGGTGTCCTTGAGGAGATAGCCGATCGCGCCGGCCTCCACCCCGCGTTCGATGTCCTGGTCGGTGTCGTACGTCGTCAGGATCAGGACCCGGGTGCGCGGGTGCCGGGCGACGATCTCGGTGGTCGTCCCCACCCCGTCGAGCACCGGCATCCGCAGGTCGACGAGCGCGACATCGGGCTCGTACCGCTCGACGAGTTCGAGCGCCGCCCTGCCGTCCCCGGCCTCTCCGACGATCTCGATGCCGTCCTCTCCGGCGAGCAGCGCGACCACGCCCGCCCGCATCACGGTGTGGTCGTCCACGACGACCACCCGGATTCGTCCGCCGCTCATTCCGCCCCCTCGTTCCCCTGGTCCGTGTCCATGGGCATGCCCAGCGGAATCATCGCCAGGACCCGTGTGCCGTCGCCGACCGAGCTGGTCACCGTCAGCCGGCCGCCCAGCTCCGCCAGGCGTTTGCGCATCCCGTCCAGGCCGAAGCCGGTCGACTCCTCCGGGACGAATCCGGCGCCGTCGTCGGTGACCTCCAGCTCCACCCCGTACGGCCTCCGGGTAAGGATCACACCGACCGTCGACGCGCGGGCGTGCTTGCGGACGTTGGCCAGGGACTCCTGGGTGCAGCGCAGCAGCGCGATCCGGGTCTGCTGGTCGCACGCCACGTCCGCCAGGTCGGCGACCACCGTGATCGCCGTGTCCTCCGCGAAGCGGTCGAGGATGCGGCGCAGCGTCACGCCCACGGACCCGGCCGCCGCCCCGCCCTGCCGCTGCGCCTGTGCCTGCGCCTGCGCCTGTGCCGAGCCCACCAGTTCCCGCGCCTCGGCGAGGTTCTCGCGGGCCGTCGACTCGATCGAGCGCAACTGCCGGGCGCTGCGCGCCGGATCGGAGGCGAGCCCCGCCCGGACCGCCTCCGCGAGCACGACGATCGACGCGAACCCCTGCGCGAGCGTGTCGTGGATGTCCCGTGCCATCCGCTCCCGTTCGTCCGCCGCGCCCTGCCGCTGGTGCGCCTCGGACAGTTCCGCCTGGGTCCGCTCCAACTCGGAGATCAGCCGGGCCCGTTCGGTGCTCTGCGCGACCACCGAGTGCGCCCACAGCCCGATCAGGACGCCCACGGCCACGACGATCAGCGTGGACATCAGCGTCTCGCTGAAGAACTCCAGCGACGAGTCCCGCCGCGACCAGGTCCCCGCCAATGTGGCGACGGTCGCCGCCCCCAGGAACCCCATCGAGGCCCGGGGAGTCCGCCCGAACATCCAGTAGTGCGGCAGCGTCACCATGAACAGCGCCGCGTAGCTGCTGCGCAGATACGCGATCCCACCGAGCGCGAGCACCAGCACGGAGAGATACACGTGCGGCCGTACGACGGGGTTGTCCGGGAACCGGTCGAGCAACGCGTAACAGAGCACCACACAGCCGAGCAGCGCCAGCGCCCCGTACTTGCTCCCGCCGGGCCGGTCCATCGCGGCGAGCCCGACGGCCATCGCGGCGAACAGCACCCAGCACACCGCGTTCCAGCGGCGCAGCGAAGCGGCCCAGAAGGCGTCGGCGGAGGGCCCGGCGAGAGCGGTCATACCGATCAACGTACGTCGACCACGGGCTGCTCGTGGGCCGCACGGCCCAGCTCGTCCGCAGCGCCCCGCGGTGCACGTGACGGCCACCAGGTCGCCTCGCCCAGCAGCAGCATGGCCGACGGCAGCACCATGATCCGCACGACGAACGCGTCGAGGAGCACGGCCGCGGCCAGGACGAAACCGATCTGCTTCATCTCGATGATGTGCAGGAAGACGAAGCTCACGAACACGGTCGTCATCACGACCGCGGCACTGGTCACCACGCTCGCCGACGTGCGGATCCCGTCGAGCACCGCCTGCCGCGTCGGTACGCCCGCGAGCACGGCCTCCCTGATCCGGCTGACCACGAACACCTGGTAGTCCATGGAGAGTCCGAAGAGGATCACGAAGAGGAAGAGCGGGACACGCGACCCGATCGAGCCGGTGGAGTGGAAGTCCAGCAGCCCCTCGGCCCAGGTCCCCTGGAAGACGAGGACGAGCAGCCCGAGCGCGGCCGCCGCCGACAACACGTTCAGTGCGACGCCGACCAGACCGAGCACCACGGAACGGAAGGCGTACACGGTCATCGCGAACGTCACCAGCAGCAACGCCCCGAGCACGAGCGGCAGTTTGCCGTTCTGGTGGGCCGGATAGTCGGCGTAGCGGGCGACGTCACCGCTCACGCCGTACTCGGCGCCCTCGACCCGGCCGACGGTGGCGGGCAGATAGTCGTGACGCAGGTGGTCGAGGGAGTCGTACGCCTCGTCGGAGTTGCCGAGATACGGCACCTTCAGCCGCAGGACGCTGATCCGCCCGTCGGTCGAGGTGCGGATCGTCGAACCGTCGGCGAACAGCGGGTCCCGGTCGGCGAGTTCGGCGATCCTGCGCAGTGCCCCGGTGACCTCCCCGGTGCGCGAGGCGTCGGCGCGTACGACGATGTCGTGGGTGACCCGATGCTCGGGGAACGCCTCGTTGAGGCGGTCGTACACCCGCATCGCGGGGATCTCGCGGGAGTGGGTGTCGCGGCTCATCTCCGTGATCTTCAGCCCGGCCAGCGGAAGGACGAGGGCGAGCAGGGCGAGAACCGAGACGCAGAGCGTGGCGAGGGGGTGCCGGGCGGCGGGCTTGAGCAGTGCCGTCCAGATCCGGCCGCCGTCCTGCCTGCGCGTCCGCCGGGCCGGCTTCCCGCGTTCCGCACGGCGCCGGGCCCTGCGTTCGGCGCGCTTGCCGAGCGCGGCCAGCAGCGCGGGCAGCGCCGTCAGGGAGCTGGCCACGGCGACCAGGACGACCACGATGGTGCCGGTGGCGAGCGAGGAGAAGATCACGTCGGAGGCGAGGTACAGCGTCGCGGTGGAGGCGACGACCGCCATCCCCGACACCACGACGGCCCGGCCCGACGTGGCCGCCACGATCTCCGTCAGGGCCTCGGTACTCAGCCGGCCCCCGCTGCGGGCCCGCTCCTCCCGCTCCCGCTTCAGATAGAAGAGCGTGTAGTCCACTCCGACCGCGAGACCGATCATCAGGATGACGTTCGTGCCGACCCCGGCGTCGGGGGAGACGTGCGAGACCACCATCGACAGCCCGATCGCCGCCGCGATCGACGACAGCGCGAGCACCAGCGGCACCGCGGCCATCACGACCGAACCGAAGACGACGAACAGCGTGACCAGCGTGACCGGAAGCGTGATCTTCTCGGACAGCGCGAGGTCGTCACCGCGCTGCTGCTCGACCCCCTTGCTGATGGAAGGGGAGCCGGTCTCCTGGAGCAGCAGCCCGGGGTTGGCCTTCTGGACGGCCGCGGTCTGCTCCGTCAGCGCGTCGACCTTGTCCTTCGCGTCCCGCTCCTCGCCCTTCAGGGCCACCTCGACCATGAGGATCCGCCCGTCGCCGGACCACTGCGGCGCGGCCACGTCGGCGACGTCGGGCAGTGACGTCATCCGGGCGGCGAGGTCCCGAGCGGCGCCTTCGGCGGCCTGCTTGTCGAGCGGGTTCTCCGACCGCGCGGAGATCAGTACCTGCTGGGTGGAAAGGCGCTCCAGATGCCCCTCGGCCGCCATGGCCTCGGCCCGTCCCGCCTCGCCGACCCGGTAGTCCGCGGTCCTGGCGCTGTTGGTGCCGACGGCCCCTCCGACCACCAGGCACAGCACCACGAACACCAGCCATCCGATAACCGCCCGCCAAGGGTGCCGGGCGCTCCAGCGCGCCATGCGCACAGTGAGTGAGTTCATGCGCAGAAGCCTTGTTGAGCAAAGCAGTTGCCGGACAGAGGCGTCCGACTGAACCCGCCGTCAACCGATCGGTGGACCCGCACCCCGCTTGGTGGGGTGCCGTTGACGAGCGGCGAACCAGGTGACAAGTAACCCGACAATAGCCTTCGGATCGAAGGGGGCGAGCTCACCGCACGGTCGCGGGCTCGGCCCGCGGACCCGGGAACTCGCTGGCCTGGAGGGCGGCGAAGTCGGCGTGGGCCGCCTCGACGGCCTCGGGATATGCCTCGTGCTCAGGCCCTGTTCTCCGACCGCGCCGCCGCGCGAGCGGCACGGCGAGCCGGGCTGGGCGTCACACTTCGGACAGGCATGCTGTTCGACGTCGTCCGCGTCCGACCGGGCGGCGCGCGCGACGGCGGCTTGCTAGCCGCGGACGGCGCGCGGGGGAGGGTCAGCGGGTGCGTTCGTAGTGGCGACGTGCTTTTTCGCGGTTGCCGCAGACGGCCATCGAGCACCAGCGGGCACGGTTGGCGCGGCTGCGGTCGAGCAGGAACAGCCGGCACTCAACGTTGGCGCAGGGGCGTAGTCGGCCGGGCATTTGCTTCTCGGTGGCAGCCCAGGCGAGAACCACCTCGACGGCCAGCCGGGCGTGCGGGGGAGTCTTGACCATCCACTGAAGACCATCCGAAGTGATCTCCGGGATCTGGTGGACCCCTTCGAGCAGCGGCCTCAACGCGGCGGGCGAGCTTTCTCCGCGCACCATGTCCCGCAGGATGTCCCGCGTCTCGCGCAGCAGCGCCAGTTCCGCGAGGCTGCCTTCACCGCCGTGCTCCCGCGCCCAGCGTCTACCTCCGGCCGGGTCGCCGAGCGTGTCCCGTTCCTCGCCGTTGACCAGTGGCCTGCTGTTGAGCAGGTCCAGCAGCGTGTCCATCGGATGCCACTCCCTCTCTAACCAGATCGAGTCGTTTGACAGGTTAGCTCACTCCGTGCTTGCATGACGAGGAACTGGCCGGATCAAACATTCGAAGGGGTTAGAAATGGGCTCGGTGCACCACCGGACCGCCACTGTCGACGGCCATGAGATCTTCTACCGCGAAGCCGGCCCCGCCGACGCCCCCGCGATCGTCCTGCTGCACGGCTACCCGACCAGCTCGTTCATGTTCCGCGAGCTCATTCCGCTGCTGGCCGACGACTACCACGTCATCGCGCCGGATCACCTCGGCTTCGGCCACTCCGACGCCCCCCTTGTAGGGGAGTTCACCTACACCTTCGACGCCCTCGCCGAACTCACCTCCGGACTGCTCGACCAACTGGGCCTGGACCGCTACGCCCTCTACGTCCAGGACTACGGCGCCCCCATCGGATGGCGCCTCGCGCTCCAGCACCCCGAACGGATCTCCGCCCTCGTCACCCAGAACGGCAACGGCTACGAGGACGGTTTCGTCGAGTCGTTCTGGACCGACGTCTGGGCCTACGGGGCGAGCCCCGGCCCCGACACCGAACCCGCCGTCCGTGCCGCGCTGAATGTCGACGCCATCCGCTGGCAGTACGTGCACGGCGTGCCCGACCCGAGCCTGGTCAGCCCGGACACCTGGGAGCACGACTTCGCCCTCGTCTCCCGCGAGGGCAACGACGAGGTCCAGCTGGCGCTGTTCCGCGACTACCAGAACAACCGCCCGCTCTACCCGCTGCTGCACGAATTCCTGCGCACCAGCGAGGTCCCGGTGCTCGCCGTGTGGGGCCGCAACGACGAAATCTTCGGCCCGGCGGGCGCGCGGGCCTTCGCCCGCGACGCCAAGGACGCGGAGGTGCACCTGGTCAACGGCGGTCACTTCCTTCTGGAGAGCCACCTGGACGTCGTCGCGGGTTACCTGCGCGGCTTCCTCGGGCGGGTGTTGGGATGAGTAGGGTCGGGGGTTGGAAACGGAGCCTTCGCAGGCCATCGCGCCAGTCCCCGACCCTACTGAGCCGCACGTCGTACTACGGCGAGGTACGGCTGAACACGGGCAGCCGCCTCCAACTCGCGGTACCCCGCCCCCACCGACCCCGAGCCGGAACCAGAGCCGGCCGCGGCCTGAACGCAAGCGCACACCACTCGGTCCCTCGCCACGTCGACGGCGAGGGGCCGACCATCGATCCGAGAGCTACCGGCGGGCTACTTGTCATCTGGTTCGCCGCTCGTTAACGGCTCCCCTTGGTGTGGGCTTTGCCGGGATGGCGAACGCTTGACGTGGGCTTTGCCCGACAGGGCCCATCGTTCGTCTGATCTTCGCTCACGTCGCGCGGCCGGGTCCCCCCGCACACACTTAGGGTTACGGCGCCCACCCCCCGTACGCCCGTCGCTTCTGTCCGGAGGACAGTTATGACCGCCGTCAAGGCACCCAAGCGCGACAGACGTCCCCTCGCCGCTCTGGCCGGGGCTGTAGCCCTCACCGCCGCATCGATCGGGCTGTGGGCCGCCACGGCCACCACCGCCCAGGCAGCCTCCCTCCCCACCCCCGACCACGTGGTGGTCGTGGTGATGGAGAACCACGCCTACTCGCAGGTGATCGGCAGCTCCAGCGCCCCCTACATCAACAACACCCTGAAGGCGGGTGGCGCCAACCTCACGCAGTCCTTCGGCCTCACCCACCCCAGCGAGCCGAACTACTACATGCTGTTCTCCGGCTCCAACCAGGGCCGCACCGACGACAGCTGCGTCTCGGTCGGCTCCCTCTCCGCCCCCAACCTCGCCTCCGAGCTGATCGCCGCCGGCAAGACCTGGGCGAGCTACAACGAGTCGCTGCCCAGCCAGGGTTCCACGACCTGCAGCAGCGGCAACTACGCGCAGAAGCACAACCCGTGGTTCGGCTTCTCCAACGTGCCCACGAGCACCGCGAAGACGATGACGCAGTTCCCGACCGACTACACCACCCTGCCGAAGGTCTCCTTCGTCACCCCGAACCTGTGCAGCGACATGCACGACTGCTCGGTCTCCACGGGCGACACCTGGATCAAGAACAACCTCGGCGCCTACGCCACCTGGGCCCAGACCCACAACAGCATCCTCGCCGTCACCTTCGACGAGGACAACAAGCTGTCCGGCAACCGCATCCCCACCGTCTTCTACGGGCAGCACGTCACCCCCGGCAGCTCCAGCTCCACCACCTACAACCACTACAACGTGCTGCGCACCGTGGAGGACCTGGCGGGTCTGAGCGCGCACGCGGGCAACGCCTCCTCGGCCGCCGACATCAGCGGCATCTGGAACTGACGCCTGTGTATCTCGCGGACTCCCGCGGCACGAAGGCCGCCGTCGTCCCGGACTCCGGTCCGGTGCGGCGGTCGGCCGCCGTGCCCGGCACGGTGCTGGCACTGGGCGCGGTCAGCCTGATCACGGACGTCTCCTCCGAGATGGTCACGGCCGTGCTGCCCCTCTACGTGGTCACGGCCCTCGGCCTGTCCCCCCTCGGCTTCGGACTCCTGGACGGCATCAACAACGGCGTCGGAGCCCTGGTCCGGCTGGCGGGCGGCCACCTCGCCGACCGCGGAGGCCGCCGCCACAAGGTCGTGGCGGGCGTCGGCTACGGCCTGTCGGCGCTGTGCAAACCCCTCCTGCTCCTGGCCCACACCCTCCCCCTCATCAGTGCCGTACTCGCGGCCGACCGCACCGGCAAGGGCCTGCGCACCGCCCCCCGGGACGCGATGATCTCCCTGGCCACCGAACCCGAGCACCGGGGACGGGCGTTCGGCGTGCACCGCGCCATGGACACCACCGGCGCGCTCCTCGGCCCCCTCGTCGCCTTCGCCGTACTGCGCGCCACCGTCGACGGCTACGACGCCGTCTTCGCGGTCAGCGGCTGCGTGGCCGCACTCGGAGTCCTGGTGCTGGTGCTGTTCGTGCCGCGCCACATCGCCCCGGCCGATGTCGTACGGCTGCCCGAACCCGAGGCACCCCGGCCCGCGCTGCGTGACTCCCTCGGACTGCTGCGCCGCCCGGAGCTGCGCCGGCTCACCCTGTGCGCGACCCTGCTGGGCCTCACCACCGTCAGCGACTCGTTCCTGTACCTGCTGCTCCAGCGCGAGGGGAACCTGCCCGCCCACCTGTTCCCGCTCCTGCCGCTCGGCACGGCCGCCGTCTTCCTCCTCCTCGCCGTCCCGCTCGGCGCACTCGCCGACCGCGTCAACCGCCGCCGCCTGTTCCTCGCCGGCCACGTCGTCCTGCTGCTGGGCTACGGCCTGGTGCTCTCCCCCTGGCACGGTGTCCCCGCGGTCATCGCCGTCCTGGTGCTGCACGGCACCTTCTACGCGGCCACCGACGGCGTACTCGCGGCCGCCACGGCAGGAGCGGTCCCCGCCCGGCACCAGGGCGCCGGCCAGGCCCTGGTGGGGACCGGCCAGGCGCTGGCCCGCTTCGCCTGCTCGCTCGCCTTCGGCGCGGCCTGGAGCCTGTGGGGCGGACGAACGGCCCTCGCGGTGACCGCCGCCGCACTGGCCGTCAGTGCGCTGGTGGCCACATACCTGCTCCGTACGACCGACGAGGTGCTGCCCGCATGACGAGAAGATCCCGCCTGCTGATCCTCCTCCTCGCTGTCGTGCTGCTCGGAGCGGTCGGCACGGGAGCGGTGCTGCACGCGGCCCACCGCTCGGGCATGCGCGACGAACAGCAGGCGGACGGCCCGAAGGTAAGGGCAGGTACGGTCTCACTGCGGGTCTCTGGGCGCCAGTTGCTGTTCCGCAACCTGGCATGGGGCCCGCACAGGGACGAGATCGCCACAGTGCCCGCCGGTGATCCGCAGGGACCGCGCACGGCGTCCGGCGTCAAGTGCCTGCGCTTCCACGCGGCAGCCGGAACCGCCATCTGCCTCCAGGCCGTCCACGGCGCCCTGGAGGACACCTACCGGGCGGTGGTACTCGACTCCCACCTCCACGAACTCCACCACTTCCCGGCCGCGGGCATCCCCACCCGGGCCCGCGTCTCGCCCTCCGGCCACCTGGTCGCCTGGACCGTCTTCGTCAGCGGCGACTCCTACGCCGGCACCGACTTCTCCACCCGCACCGCCATCGTCGACACCCGCACCTGGACGATCGACGACAACCTGGAGACCTTCCACATCACCAAGGACGGCCACCCCTACCACGCCGCCGACACCAACATCTGGGGCGTCACCTTCGCCGACGACACCCGTTTCTATGCCACGCTGGCGACGGCCGGCCACACCTACCTGGTCCGAGGCGACGTCAAGGCCCGCACCCTCACCACCCTCCACGCCAACGTCGAATGCCCGTCGCTCTCTCCGGACGGCACCCGCATCGCGTACAAGAAACGCGTCAAGGGAGCCTCCCCGGACGCCCCCTGGCGCCTGTACGTCCTGAACCTCCGCACCATGAAGGAAACGGCAACGGCCGAGCACCGCAACATCGACGACCAGGCCCTGTGGTCCGACAACTCCACCCTGGTCTACGCCCTCCCGGGCGACTACGGCTCGGACCTGTGGACGGTCCCGGCGAACGGCACGGGCACGGCACGCCGGTTGACGCCCTCGGCTGTGGCTCCGGCCTACCTGGGGTGACAGGGAGGGGCGTCCGGAGCGCCCGTGCCCTGCCCGTGCCCTGCCCGTGCTCGTGCGCCTGCTACCTGGCGAGCTCGGCCGGCTCCTCCAGCCGCGTCAGCTTCTGCGGGTTGGCCACCGCGTGGATCCGGGTGACCCGCCCGTTCTCCACCACGAGGCTCACCGCGGCCAGTCGACCGTCGGCCTCGATCCGGCCCGCAGGCGCGCCGTTGAGCCACACGGCCGACACCACCCGGCCCGGGCGCGCGAGCAACGCCGCCACGAGTTCAGCCCCGTGGACGGGAGCCGGGGCGGCCGCCGCGACCCCGCCGCCGTCGGCGATCAGGACCACGTCCGGCGCCAGAACCTCCATCAGCTCCTGCACCTGCCCGGTGCGCAACGCGGACAGGAACCGCTCCACCACCGTGTGCTGCTCCGACCGGCTCACCTGCATACGGGGCCGCCGGGCCGCCACGTGCTCGCGTGCTCGTCGCGCGATCTGCCGTACCGCGGCCGCGGACTTGTCGACGGCCTCGGCGATCTCGCCGTACGGCATCTCGAAGACCTCGCGGAGCACGAACACCGCCCGCTCCGTCGGCCCGAGCGTTTCCAGCACGGTCAGCAGCGCGATCGAGACGCTCTCCGCGAGTTCGACGTCCTCGGCGACATCAGGGCTGGTCAGCAGCGGCTCCGGCAGCCACTCGCCGACGTAGTCCTCGCGGCTGCGCGACAACGTCCGCAGCCGGTTGAGCGCCTGCCGCGTGACGATCCGCACCAGGTAGGCCCGCGGGTCACGCACCTGCGAGCGGTCGGCATCGGCCCACCGCAGCCAGGACTCCTGCAGCACGTCCTCCGCGTCGGCCGCCGACCCGAGCATCTCGTAGGCGACGGTGAACAGCAGGCTGCGGTGGGCCACGAACGGGTCGTCGATCATGCCGTCGGTCACGCCGTCGACGCCGCGCGGGACGTGCCAGGACGCTCGGCCAGCGGAATCTCGCAGGCATCGGAGAAGCCCTGCGACTCGACGCCGTTCGCCACGTTGGCCCTGGTCGCCAGGTTCACATAGGCGATGTACGCGGTGAGCTCGACCATCGCGGCCGGGCCGAGCCGCTCGAGCAGGCCTGCGTACTGTTCGTCGGTGACGGTCAGGGGCGTGTTCGTCATGGCCTCGGCGTACCCCATCACGTCCCGCTCCAGCGAGGTGAACACCTCCGACTCCCGCCAGCGCGGCACCTGGCTCGCCTTGACCAGGTCCAGCTTCTCGTTCTGCGCCTGGAAGTAGCCGACGTCGAGGCACCAGCTGCAGCCGACCTGTGCCGCGACAGCCATGTGCGCGAACGACTTCAGACTCGCGTCCGCCGCATCCCACGCGCCCACCTTGCCGCCGAACTCCAGGTTGTCCTGGGCGAGCTGGGGGCTGTGCCACAGCACCTCGACGTTCTCGGGCACCGCACCGAGCTGCTTGACCATGTTTTCCTTGAGCTCGGCAGGGAGCTCGGCCTTCGGGAGACGAAGCGTCACGGCATTCTCCTTGTACGTATATCGGTTTGACTGTTCGGCATGAAGACACCGCCGCCCCCGCGGATGTGACAACAAGGCTCGGCACCGGTCCGGTTGCCGACGCGCCGGCCGTTCACAGGACGCCTGCGGCGAGACGGCGTATGCGTACCGGTGGCCAGGGCCCCAGGGACACACAGCCGGCACCCCGATCCGCCGTTGGCTCAAGCCGTGATCAGCCCGTTTCCAGCGCTTCTGCCCGCCTCGTCAGCTCTTCAGCGATGCCGTCCCAGTCCGGCCCGTGCAGCCACAGGCTCTTCGCGGCCTCCCGCATCAGCCCCGGTTCGTCCGGTCGCTGCAAGAGCACCAGCCGATACGCCAGATTGCGGACCCAGACCGGCAGCCGGCCGTCCACCATGTGCGGGCACAGCTCACGCAGCATGGCGAGGATCGAATCCGCGTCAGCGAAGGTCAACTCCTCGACGAAGTAGTGCTCCCGGTGCTCGAGGCCGCACTCCGGCGTGGGCCGGTACTCGTCTCCGTACAGACACCGGGCGTGCTCCGTCAGAGTGCTGTGCATGTCCTTGAGCCTACGGAATCCGGCACTAGGAGACGGGCGCATCGACAATGCGGCGGTACTCCGCCTCGGCCCATGCTGACAGACCGTGGGCGCCGCGCGCCCCGGACAGGGATTGCGCCTGTTCGAGCTGGGCCAGGCCATCCAGCCTGCGTTCGGACGACGCGGCCAGCGCGATGCCGGCCTTGATGCGCGCGAGTGCCTCGTAGAGCGGCATACGGCAGCTGTGGAACCCCTCGGCGGCCTCCTGTGCGAACCGCGCCGCAACCGTGGTGTCCTGCCGGGCGAGGTGGAGCTCGGCGCGGGAGAGCGCGATGAAGGCCCGCTGGTGGTGTGGCCCGTCAGGACTGGCCGCCAAGACCGCCCGATCCGTCCAGGAGCCGGCGGCGGCGAGGTCGTCCCTGGCCAGCTCCGCGCTGGTCAGCAGCCCGAACCACAGGGCGCGCGTGGGAGCTTCGAACCTGGGCAGATCAGGGCCGCCGCCCGCGCGGGTGACCGTGCGGACGCAGCCGTCCGGGTCACCGTTGAAGAGCATGGCCTGGCCGAGGATCCCGAGCGCGACCGACCTGACCCGTCCGGGCTCGGAGTCATCGGCCGTGTGCAGCGAGGTCACCAGCTTCTCGAAGAGGGAATCGGCTGTGGCGTAGTCCCCTCGCCACAGGCGAGTCGCGGCGAGCACACCGGCGGCGAAGGAGGATGCCTCCTCGCTGCCGACCATCGACGCGGCTTCCAGCGCCTCCTCCGCGCATCTGCTCGCTTCGTCCAGGTTTCCCAGGAGCAGGTGGACGTGTGCGGAGGCGGCGAACAGGTCGCTGAGCAACAGGCTGTTGCCCGTACGGCGGGACAACTCGAGTCCCTGGTCGAGATGGTGCAGGGCCGAGTCGTAGCGGGCGTGCAGCAGTTCCGTCCAGCCGATCATGGAAAGGGCCTCGATGTACTCCGGCTGCTCGCTCCGCGCTCCGCTGAGGGACTCGAGCAGTCGGGTGAGGTGGGAGCGGGAGCGGGCGTGTTCGCCGGTCGAAGCGTACGCAAGTGCCAGCAGCCCTCGGGCCATGGCGAGCCGCGGGGGGTCTCCCGCTCTCTCCGCCGAGGCAAGTGCCCGTTCGCTCCAGCGGACCGCTGTGGAGAACTCGTCCGTGCGCTGTGCGATGGCGGTGAGCGCCATCTCCAGCTCCGCGATGTCATGATCCGACCGGCCGTCCCGGTCCTCCAACTCCACGAGCAGCAGGCGCATTGCCTGCTGGTAGTCGCCGAGCATCCACTCCATCGTGGCTTGGGAGACGACGACTCGGACCCGCAGGTCCCCCGCCTGAGGAGGCAGCAGCGAGGCCGTGGCACGCAGCAGGTCACGACTTTCTCGCAGCCGTCCGGCCGCGCCGAGCGCGCTGGCCCTCTGGAACCACAGTTCCGGCCTGAGGCGGCCCTCGTCACCCAGCAGCCGGAGGGCTTCCTCCGTCCACTGCGCGGCGGTCGCCGGAGCGATGGTCAGCACGTCGCGGGCAGCCCCCGCCAGCAGCTCCGCGGCCTTCTCGTCACCCGGATGCGCCGATCGCTGGACGTGCGAGGCCTGGGCGGCCGACGAGGCCCCGCGCGCCGCCAGGCACCGCGCGGCGCGGCCATGCGCGCTGATCAGCCAGCCGGCGCCCGCTCCTTCGTAGACGGCGGCACGCACGAGCGGATGGCGGAACCCGAACTGGCCCGGGGCTCCCATGGGCCGCACCAGGTCGTGTGCGGTGAGTTCGTCGAGGGCTGCCAGAGTGAGGGCCTGATCGGACCCGGCGACGTCCGCGACCATCGTGGCCGAGAAGGAGTCGCCGAGAACCGCGGCCCCCCGCGCGCAGAGCCGCGCCGGCTCCGACAGACCCTGTAACTCCGCCAGGAGCGAGTCCCGCACGGGGCGGGGCACGTCTCTCATGGAGGCTGCCGGATCCAACGGGACGGACGCCGCGAGCTGCTCGCAGGGCATCCGGGTCAGCGCTTCCAGGTAGAACGGATTGCCGCCGCTGACGTCATACAGCTGCCGCCAGCGCCCTGGGCCCATGTCGGCTGCGAACAGCCGCGCCGCGTCCGTGGACGACAGGGGACTCAGCTCCACCCGGGACACGCGGCTGTCCGCCCCGGCCCGGGTCAGGGCTGCCGACAGACGAGGCGGAATCTGCCGAGGACGGTGGGCAAGCGCGAGCAGCACCCGTACCTTCGGCGGATGCCGTATCAGGTGGTCGATCAACTCGGCGGTCGCGTCGTCCGCCCAGTGCAGATCGTCCAGGCTGAGTACGAGCCCCTGGCCGGCCCCGCCCACGGCTTCCAGCAACGACCGCACCGCCCGGTGGAGCCAGTACCGCTCAGCCCGCACCGGCCCCGCCGCCACGCGGTCGTCCCACAATGCGGGAAAGACGGCGGCGAGTTGACGCACGGCCGCCTTCGGCAACGCGTCCACAGGGTTCTCGCGCGGGGCCGCGGAAGCGAGGTGGTCGTCCAGCGCGTCCACGAAGGCGCCGTACGGAGCCTGATCGAACTGCACGCTGCGCCCGGTCAGCACCAGCAGCCCACGCCGCCTCGCCCGCTCGCCGAGTTCGGCGAGCAGCCGCGTCTTGCCGATACCCGGTTCGCCGGCGAGCTCCACCACGTGTGCCTGCACGCCGGACTCACCGGTGGTCACGTCCTCGAGGGCGCGGTCGAGCATCGCCACCTCTTCGGTACGTCCCACCAGCCGGCCCAGCTGGCCCAGCCGACCCAGTCGGCCGCCCGTCGCGGGACGCGTCTCAACGGCGGCGGGCACCGCTGGGGGGCGGGCGCCTCCCGAACCCTCGTCCCGGTCGGCCCGGCCGGGGGCGGTGTCCTCACCGCGAAGGATCGCCTGATGCAGCCGCTGCACCTCGGGTCCCGGCTCGGTGCCGAGTTCCTCGGCCAGCCGCTCCCGTAGGGCGGCGAAACGGGCCAGGGCTTCCGGGCCGCGTCCGCAGATGTGCAGCGCCCTCATCAACGCTGCGGCGAGCGGCTCGACCAGCGGGTGCTCGGCGACCAGATCGGGCAGCCGACCGACCACCGCCGCATGGTTGCCCGCTTCCAGCTCGCAGTGGGCCCAGGCGACCAGCGCGGCGATGTACTCCTGCTTCCAGCTGTCCCGGGCCCGGGCCGCCCAGGGCCCGGGCAGCCCGGCCATGGGTTCTCCCCGCCACAACGCGCATGCCTGACGCAGCGCCAACGCGCGTTCCCCGTCCGTGCGGGCAAATCCGCGGGCTTGCTCGACCAGATGCCGGAACCGATGCAGGTCCACCTGGTCCGGGGCCACGTCGAGCAGGTATCCGTCGGCGCGGCGCAGGACACGCGGTGACGCGGTGAGGTCGCCGTGCTCAGGAACCGGGGCGCCCGGCTTCACCTCCAGGAGCCGACGGATCCGGGCGATGTGCGCATAGAGCGAGGCGCGGGCCTCGGCGGGCGGACGCTCACCCCACAGCCGGTCGACCAGCGCGTCGACCGGGACCGGCCGCCCGGCATCCGCCAGCAGGAAGGCGAGCACGGCCCGCCGCTGCGGCGGGCCGGGCTCCACGGCACGGCCGGCCACCCGCAGCTCCAACGGGCCCAGCAGTCGAAAATCCGTCATGCCAACCCGTCTGATCGGTCCACTCCACCACCTCGGGTGCGGATCCATCACAGCAGGCGTGTGCGGGGTGGACAAGCTTTCGACAAGGTCGTCACCAGGTCGGCTCGCCAGCATCGACACGAGAACGGGGGCTTCGAAGAGCTACGGGGCCTTCAAGGAGCTAAGGAGAGCACACGCATGAACATGATCAAGAACGGCAAGAAGAAGATCGCCGTCGGCGCCGCCCTCACCGTGGCCACGGCCGGCTTGGTCACGGTCGGCCTGGGCACTCCGGCCAGTGCCGTCACGTGCAACAAGACGGTCAACGCGAATGTGTCCGGGGGACAGGCCAGCTGGTCCACCAGCTGTTCCGCCGGCAAGATGCGCATCGCCGGGTGGGTGAAGGACACCAGGGCCGACGGGAAGTGCGCCCAGGTGAAGGCCATGTACTCGGGCGGCACGCAGTGGAGCGCCAAGGCCTGCCCGGCGGACACCGACAACCCGACCCACATCAGGTACTTCGACTTCAACGGCGCGGGCAGCGACGTGCCGGTCTACCTGTTCACCGTCTGAGACGACCGCGATGCGGGGCCGGACGTAAACCGGCCCACGACGGACGGTGTGGACGGCAGCCCCGCTGACTCCGGCGCAGGAGTCACCGCCTGATCTCCGCACAGATCAAGGGGTGCGCTGACGTGTGGCCCACTCGGCAGAGCCGGCAGGACCTTGGTGATTCGGGTCAGCCGTCTCCGCCGGGTGGGTTCGGTTCGGCCGGACTGAGGGGACGCCCTCCCACGGAGAAGCACTACCGCCGGCGAGGTGAGTCAGCTACGTCGCCCCAGGCCGTTCGGATCAGCGGCCGACCGCGATGCCGGTACGCACGAGGCGGCTGCCGAACGGCCGCAGACATTGAGGGAGGCTGCTCAGTGCCGTGGCCGGCGGCGGCCATGGCGGGTTGACCGGGATCTCCCGACTCCGCCTTCGTGGGTATTGTTCGTCGCGGGGGCGACGGGGCGAAGTGCCTGCTACGAAGGGGGAGTTGTGGCGACACGAGGTGAACGCAACCGGCTGGTCGCGACGGAGGACGGGCACCGCGTCACGCCCGCTGAACTGTTCTTCGACCTCGTCTTCGTGTACGCGATCACGCAGGTCACCGCGTTGATGGCGGGCAATCCGACCGCGCTGCGGCTGCTCGGCGGGATGGTCGTGCTCGCGCTGCTGTGGTGGTGCTGGTGCTGCTTCGCCTGGCTCGGCAACGTCGTCCGGGCCGACTCCGGCGCGATGTTCACGGTGCTGGTGTCGGTGATGGCGGTCGTCCTGGTCGTCTCCCTCACGGTCCCGGAGGTCTACGACGACGTACCCGGCGGCCTCCCGGCACCCCTCCTCTTCGTCTTCTGCTACGGCGCGGTCCGCGTCCTGCACCTGGCGACGTACTGGATCTCCAGCCCCGGCGACGACGCCCTGCGCACGACCCTGCGCCGCACGGCCCTGCTCTCGGTGGCCCCGCCGTTCGCCCTGCTCCTGCTGGGCGCGGCCTTCGAGGGCGCACCGCAGATTCTGATCTGGCTGACCGCGGTCGCGATCGACTACCTGAGTATCTACGTCACGGGCAGGACGGGCTGGCGCGTCTTGTCCCCCGGCCACTTCGCCGAACGCCACGGCCTGATCGTCATCATCGCCCTGGGCGAGTCGATCGTCGCGATCGGCGTGGGCGTGACGGGCTTCGCGGTGAGCGCCCCGGTGGTGGCCGCCGCCGCCGCGGGCCTGCTCGTCTCGGCGGGTCTCTGGCGCCTGTACTTCCGCGAGGTGAGCGCGGCCGCCGAGCACCGTCTGGCGGAGCTGACCGGCGACGACCGCACGGTGTTCGCCCGCGACACCTACACCTTCCTGCACCTTCCGCTCGTGGCCGGAGTGGTCATCACGGCCCTCGGTATGAAGAAGACCCTCCATCAGGTCGCCGACACGGACCACTACGACCTGGCCGAGCCCCTGCACGGCCTGACGGCCTGGGCTCCGGCGGGCGGAGTGGGCCTGTTCCTCCTGGCCTGCGCAGCGATCCTCCTGCGCACCGCGGGCCACCGCTCCCCGGTCCTGCTCACGGGCGGGGTGGCCTGCCTCGCGGTGGGCCCTCTCGTCGCCATGGTCCCGGCGCTCCTGGCGCTGGGCATGCTGGCGGGGGCGGTGACCGGGACGCTGGTGCTGCACGGGCGGACCGGCCACGCCGGCGGCGGACAGGCCACAGGGGCGTCGGTGGTCTCGATCCGGCTCAGGCGGGGATCCGCACACGAGCACGAGGACCACGCGGCTGCCGACGAACGCGCCGGCGAGTGACGTTCCTTGCGCGGGACCGCCGGCCCCGCAAGGTGTTCCTCGAACGTCCGCCGCGAGCACTCCGTAACTGAGCAGGTGAACGGCCGTACGCGTAGAGCCAACACCACGGGCCTGCCGACCAGGATCAATTGCCACTCCAGTGATCCAATGCTGTCGAGATCAGGTCCTTTGCGTCGTCCCCGTAGCAGGCGGCGCTGCTGATGGCCTCGAATGCCTTGTCGTGGAGGGCGAGTTCGGCGGGGTCGGTGATCGTCCCTGGCTGCCGGCGCGGGCAGCCTGCTGGGAGCGAATCGGGCCACCCCTCGGATCACCCTGTGCGGTGAGGCGAGTTATGTGAGCATCGCTTGTCCGCCTTGAGGATCAATTGCCTCGGACCGTCGCGGAGGAAGTCTCCTGCTTCTCGGCGTCGGCGAAGAGGAGGGTGGGCTCGGCGAGGATGTCACGGCCGGCCTCGCTCTTGTAGATCTCATCGACGCTGCCGAACCGGGCCTCGGAGTAGTCAAGTTCGAGGAGAGCGGCGGCCTGTCGCACGGATGCCTCGTCGGGACCTTCGATCTCGACGAAGGTGGGGAGGTCGGGCCAGGTGTCGAAGTCGAAGGCGACCTCACCCAGGCGCCACTCCTCTCGGTAGTTCTCCTGGTAGCGGACCTCGGTGAGTCCGAGCCGGCGGAGGATGTCGGCCGTGGCGTGCAGGTCGGTGACCTCGGTCTCGATCTCGGTCGTGCCGTCGATCGTGGTGGCGTCGGTGACCTGCTTGAGCGTGAGCGTCGACCGGGTGCCCTCGTCCCGCAGGCGAAGCCACGCGCCGCCGTCGAGGGCGTCGTTGTCGAAGATCTTCCGGGTGAGGAGGGTGCGCGGGAACGCCTGGACGGCACCGAGGGCAGTGAGCTTGTTCTGAAGGTCGGCGACGTCGATGGCCAGGAACTTCGCCTCGTACTCGTGCTTCATGAGTCCTTCTTTCCGTATCGGTGGTGAGGGGCGGGCGTTCGGGCCGCGAGGAACAGGCCCATGCGGTGGGTGTGGTCATGAGGTCGGCCGATGTGCGCCCGCTCGATGAACTCGTTCGTGCGCAGCGTGAGCAGCACGTCCCAGTCGCCGATGAACTGGTGTCGCAGGCGCTCGGGGGACGTGTAGTGCTCGACCAGGTGGTGGCGCTTCTCGACGGGCATCATGAACTCCGCGCCGAACAGCCCGCCCGGGCGGACCAGGCGCTGCATGCGATCGACGAACTCGGCGAGCGGGCGGTGGTGGTTGGCACTGTAGTGCCACGAGCAGCTCGTCCAGATCGCGTCGCACGGGGCGGCCGGCGGCGCGCTCTGCAGGAAGTCCTCCTCCACAACGTGCACTTGGTTGTAGAGCTCGTCGAGTTTGAGCCTGTCGATCAGGCCCATCGCGTGGGCTCGCGTGTCACCCGGGAGACTGACCTCGCCACCGTGCAGGGCGAGCGCGTCGCGTTCGATGGCGATGACGCGGTACCCGGCGGCGGCGAGCGGCAGGACGAACCTGCCGTCGCTCGCGCCGACCACCGCGACGGTGGCGTCAGGGGCGACCCGCTCCCTCAGGGCGGCGAGGAACTGGGGGAAGAAGGTGAGGGTGTGCTCCCACAGGCTCTGTGTCTGCACGGGAGTGCTCCTTGCGTGTCGGTGGCGAGGACCGCCTGGAGGACCTCGTCGGGGCTGAGGTCCGTGGTGTCCACGCGGTGCATCGGGAACGGGGCGTAGGCCTCCGTCACCCGTTCCGAGACGGTCTCGACGAGGACGTCCCAGCGGGAGACCGGCTTGTCCCGCGACGAGAGGCGGCGTCGGCGCTCGTCCTCGGCGCAGACAAGGTGGTAAGTGACGGGCTGGGGCAGGCCGGGCGGCAACGTGATGCCGAGGCCGGCGCCGAGGGCGCGGTGGTTGGCCAGGCATCGGGCGAAGTAGCTCTCCACGACTACGGGGACGCCGGCCGCCAAGTGGCGCCGTATCTCGTCGGCCGCGGTGAACAGTGCGGAGAGGTAGAAACACATCCGTGCCTCGACATTCGCCCGCTTGTCGACCTCATGCCTCAAGGGCTGGTAGACGGCTGGCACGGTGGATACGAGAACGGCTTGACGTGCCTTGGCCAGCATCGGCGCGATGGTCGACTTGCCGGTGCCCCGTAAGCCTTCGAGGCTCTCGAACAGCGGGTGGTCAGGCACGGGCGTACACCACGGCCGGTACCCCGAGCGTGAGTTCGTCCGTGGCGGAGGGCCGGTGGACGATGCGGTTGGCCGACTTCTCGTACCAGAAGGCGTGCGAGTCCTTGCCGACAGCATTGCAGGACATGGTGAGCGCGCCGCGCGGGTCTGCCTCGATCCGCTCGATCTCGCCCGGGCCGGCGGCCGGCGCGCAGATCTCCGGGGCACCGTGCTCGGACAGGTCTTCGTCGACGACGACCTCGATGGACAGTTCGGCTGTCCGGAGTTCCTCGCGGAGCCTGCTGTAGGCGGCCGGGTCGGTGACCAGCAGTTCCGGGTGGTCTGCGGCGTTGCCGACCGCCCGTAGGTGGTGCAGCTTCAGCTGCTGGACCCCGAACGTCTGCAGGATGCGGGCCAGCGGCAGCACCTCGTCGATGTTCCGCGACGTCACGGTCATGGTCGCGCCCGTCGTCACGCCGAGTTCTCGCGCGAGATCGAGTGCGCTGAGCGCCGCCTGGTAGCTGCCGAACCTGCGGATGCGGTCGTTGGTCGAGCCGACGCCTTCCAGCGAGACTCGCAACAGGTCCAGGTGGGGAGCGATTTCGGTCAGGCGGCGCTCGATGCGGTACCCGTTGGTACAGATCTCGACGCGCTGCCCCAGCTCCTCCTTGGCGTACCGGACGACCTGGGCGAGGTCCCGGTAGACGAACGGCTCCCCGCCGAGCAGAGTGACGGCCTCGGTGCCGTACTGCTCGCGCATCAGGGTGAGGAGGCTGACGGCCTGCTCCGCGCTGAAGGCGTCGGCGTGCTGAAGCCTCTTGCCGTGGAAGCAGTGCAGGCACTCGAAGTTGCAGCGGTACAGCAGCTGGAGGTACAGCATCCGGATCTTCCGGATCCCGGTGACTTCGCCGATCACGTGGGCTCCTTGGCTGGTTGCCTGATGAGAGCCCTGATCGTGGCCGAGCCGCCAGGGACGGCGTCACCGCGTCCAGGGACAGCTCGTGGACGTCCTGGGACGTTTTCCGTGCGCCGCGAAGGTCTCCAGGATCCCGAGAAGCTGAGCGGTGTCGGACAGATCGGGCAGCACCACGGACGCGCCGGCGGCGGTCAGCTCTTCGGCGCTGTGGATGCCCGAGGCGACCGCGATGATCTCGGAGTCTGTGACGAGGGCGGCCTCGACGTCTCGCGGTGTGTCCCCAACCAGCACCACGGGCACATCGGCTGGCACATTGTGGAGCCGGCCTGCGCGCTCCCGTGCGACGGCCACAAGGTCAGGACGAAGCTCTGCGTCCGCGCCGTACGCCCCTGCGGAGAGGTCCAGCAGGGGATCCAGACCGAAGGCGGACAGCTTCACGCGGGCGTTGGCCGTGATGTTGCCGGTCAGGACGGACGACACCCAGTCGTCGTGTGCCGAGGCCGCCTTGAGGGCCTCGCGTACGCCTGGAAGAGCGGTCCCCCGTACCCGGAGATCGATGAGGCGCTGCTCTCCCGCGTGGGCAAGGGCGGTCTCGACAGTGGGCCAGTCCGGCTCGGGCAGACGGTCTCGAAGGAACATGTCGCGCATGATCAGGCGATCCGTGCGCCCCTCTGTCCGCGCCGGCCCGGTCGGTCGGCGTCCCGCGAGTGCCGAGAAAGCGGCTGTGTAGATCTCCTTGCTCACCCCCGCGTTCTCGATGAGGGTGTGGTCGATGTCCCACAGGACGATGAGCTCCATGCCGCCAGGGTAGGTACTTGATGCGCCAGGGGTCCCGCAAGAACGTCCCACAACGTCCTTGCGTGATCAGGCCGATCGCCGCTTCGATGGCCTCTGTGAACGAGCGACTGCACTCCGTGCTCGCCCAGCGTGGCGTCTCACCCGAATCGCTCGCGGAAGTCTGCGAGGTGGACCCCAAGACTGTAAGTCGCTGGCTCGGCGGGCGCGTTCCCCACCCACGGCATCGTTTCAGGGTCGCCCGCCACCTCAGGGTCGAGGACACCTTCCTCTGGCCCGCCCCGCCGCGGCGGGGCGGGCGATACGGTGACGGGTTAGGCAGCGAGCTTGTGGGCACCTACCAGGACCGCGCGAGTGTCCCGCGGGACATGTGGCTCTCTTTGCTGCGGGAGGCCAGGGAGGAGATCAGCGTCCTGGTCTTTTCCGGCACCTTCTTCGCCCAGTCCAACCCTCATGTTGCCAAGATGCTCGCCGAGCGTGCCGCCGGCGGCGTCCGAGTACGGATGTGCTTCGGCGACCCGGAGGGCCAGGCGGTCGTCGTCCGGGGCCGAGAGGAGGGCATCGGCGACACCCTGGCCGCCAAGATCCGAGCCTCCCTGACGTACTACCGCCCCCTGCTGGCTGAGGCTGGGTGTCAAGTGCGCCTGCACGACACCACGCTCTACACGTCCATGTTCCGCTACGACGACAACCTGCTGGTCAACCCCCACGTGTGGGGCCAGCCGGCCAGCGCCAACCCCCTGTTCCACCTCAACAGGACTGTCGGCACAGGGTGGTTCGACAACTACGCTCAGAGCTTCGAAGCCGTCTGGGCCACTGCACGGCCCTGGACGCCCGACCAGGAGGGGACCGCCGCACATGGGCAGGACTGAGTACTACAACGACCCCGAAGCGCCCAAGGCCAACACCCTCATCCCCGCCAGCAACCTGCTCGTCGTCGACGACAACGGCGCCATCCTCCTCCAGCGCCGCCGCGACACCGGCCAGTGGGCCCTCCCCGGCGGCGCACAGGACATCGGCGAGACGGCGGCCCAATGCGCGGTCCGGGAATGCCGGGAAGAGACCGGCATCATCGCCGAGATCAGCGGATTCCTCGGTGTGTACACAAACCCGAACCACATCGTCGCCTACACCGACGGCGAGATCCGCCAGCAGTACGAGAACACCTACATCGGCCGCCCCATCGGCGGCGCGCCCACCATCAACGACGAGGCCGACGGGGTCCGCTTCATCCAGCCCACAGACCTCGACCAGTACGACATCCACCCCAGCATGCGCCAGCAGATCGGCGACTACCTCGCCGGCACCTACCCCTACCTGGGCTGAGCCGCCAGCGCCGCCGTCACCCGCTCCACGGCGGCGAAGATCTCCGGCGACGCTCGACGGATGAACCGCCCGACGATGCTGTCGGCACCGTGGCGGCCGACGATCTCGGCTACCCGCTCCTGCGCGGTGGTCGGGTTGCCGTCGGGCGTCGTCGTCATGTCGCAGTAGACCAGCGCGTCCACCAGGAGAGGCTCCTCAAGCAAGGGGAACTCCGCCGCCAGCTCCTCCCACAGCCCACGCTCCTCAGCCTCCAGCAACGCAAACGAGTGGTTGGCCACCAACCGCACCAGCCTCTGGTCAGCGCCATGTGCATCGCGCAGGAACCGAGCGCCGTCGAGCGGGTGGAACCCCGTCACGGCCAACCGGGGCGCGTAGCCCACGTCATGCAGGGTGGCAGCTGCGGTCAAAAGATCAGCGTCCTTCCCCAAGATCCGCCCAATCTCGGACGCCTTTGCTGCGACTCCCTGGCTGTGCGCCCACCGCCGGGGGAGCGCATCAGCGAGCTCAGCCTCCGCGACCCGCCTGGCCATGTCCACGCGTACCTCATCCATGGCCCACTACATGCCCGGAAGGAGGGGCGGCGAGTCTCCTGGCCCGGTGGCTGCCATCCCGATGCTGACCTTAAGACCCTGCGCATAACGAGAACACTCAGGCAGGCGACAGTGAACCTCCACTCATGAGGCCGGATCATGGCTTGCGCGTCAGACAGGTATGGGCAGATCAACAGCCCACCCTTCGCGACTACAGCGCACTTACGCCGAGCAAAGATCCCGACCGCCATACCGACGGGCCAACTAGTCTGCGAAACTGTGTTAGTTGGGAGAGGCTTGAGAGGCCCTTGGGACCACCCTGTGAGAGGTACGGAGTAGCGTGGCGAACGATGACCTGCCCGACTGGGACGACGTGGACGGCGAAGAAGAGGACACCGCCGCATCGGTGACCTCTGAGGAAGTTACTCGGGCCGTCGTTACGGACACGGACTGGACCGCCGAAACAATCCTTAGCCAGCTGCGTCGAGGGAACATTCAGCTTAATCCGCGATTTCAGCGTCGAGACGCGTGGAATAAGCCCAGGAAGAGTCGTTTCATCGAATCGTTGATCCTCGGGCTGCCAATCCCTCAGATTGTTCTGGCGGAAGATAAGAATCGGCGCGGAAAGTTCATTGTGCTGGATGGAAAGCAGCGGCTGCTGGCTCTACGTCAGTTCGCGGCGGGCTCGTCCTTCGCGGCATCGGCAGAGGAAGAAGACTTCAAGGGATTCTCACTCACGGGACTTGAAGTCCGTGAAGATCTACGACTTGCTACGCTTCGAAAGATGGAGGAGGACGATAGTTATGTAGACGATCTAAACTCGCTTCTTAACGAAACCATTCGAACTGTTGTTGTGCGCCGTTGGCCAAACGAGGATTTTCTAAATCTCGTATTTCTTCGGCTGAACACGGGTAGCGTGAAGTTGTCCCCTCAGGAACTTCGGCAAGCCCTTCACCCCGGCCCGTTCACTGACTTCCTGGATGATTGCGCGTCTGAGAGCGAATGGCTACGAGCGGCTCTGCGCATTGACAAGCCGGACTTTCGAATGCGCGATGTGGAAGTGTTGCTACGATATTTTGGGTTCCAGTTCACCCTGGATGATTATACGGGGAACCTTAAGAAGTTCCTCGATGACACCGTAAATCTCCTTAATGCCCAGTGGGCAAAGGAGGACGTTCGCATCAAGCAGGTTGGAGATAACTGTAACAAGGCCATCGAGGCTACCTTCAAGGTTTTCGGGGATAATGCGTTCTATCGCTGGGCCGGTGGTAAGTATGAAGGGCGCTTTAATCGTGCCGTTTTCGATGTGATGACTTACTATTTCTCCGAGGAATCCGTTCGAGCTAAGGCCTTCTCGCGCACGTCTGTCGTCGAATCAGCTTTCCGCGGTCTCTGTGATACTAATCAACGTTTTGTTGAATCAATCCAGACCACCACTAAGACTCCGCTTGCTACCCATCGTCGTCTGTCCCTTTGGGGTGAGGCCCTTGGTGAAGCGATCGAGATGCAGTTGCGCGTACCTGAATTGCGCGACAATCGCCTTGTTCCGTAGGAGTTCGGATGGTTTCTTCACGGTTCGAGGAATTGGAGAGGCGGATCGGGGAACTGCGGCAGAATTTCTTGCCGCAGGATTTTGATCCTACGGGGGATTATGAGGACCTCGTCTACGAGCAGACTCGTGCCTTCAGGGTGCTAGCGCATGCAGAGTTCGAGTCGTTTATCGAGGATCGCGTCATCGATGTTATAGATCAGGCGGTTGCTGGATGGAAGGTCAGCGGCTCAATTGCGATTAGCCTGCTGGCCGTCGTAGCCTACAGGGAATCTGCTCCAGCTATCCCTGAATCTCTCAGTGAGGCTGCTGCTAGGCCTAGTAAATATCCTGCGTTAGCGGCGCGGATAGAGGCTGCGCGAGCCGATATGCATCGCTATGCGCGAAAACAGAACCATGGAATAAAAGAGAAGAATCTTCTCCGGCTACTTCTGCCGATAGGCCTGCAGGAGACAGATATCGACTCCGGGTGGCTGAGTGCCACCGAGACTTGGGCGACGGCTCGCGGTGATGCGGCTCATAAGGGAGCAAAGATGCAGGTCAAGCCTGATCCGCAAAACGAGTTGAAGACAGTAAACGTGGTGCTGGACGGATTTCGCGATCTCGATATCCAGATGGAGGGCAAGTAACTCACGGCAAAAGGTCAATGGGGGGCGCGATGTCCGACGTGACTACGGCACGGCTGCAGCGGGAGTCGTGAGAATCACGTTGAGGAGTCGGCCGGCCTTAGGGGGCTCGTGACTGAGGTTCCTTCTAAGTCGCAACATCTGCCCGTCTCGTAGGGCTTGTGTGAAGGCGTACCAGGCCTGGTCCTGGACAATGACCACGGGGCCGCTGATGTTCTTCGAGTCGCGTACGAGGGCCTCGTCCCTCGTACGCGCGCACTCGACGCACTCTGTCCCGCTGCCCCCGCTGTAGGAGGACTTGAACCACTGGTGCGTCGAGGGCGCTGCCATCAGAACTCCTTGCTTATGCGGTGGACGATCTCCGTTGAGGACTCGAAGTCGAGTGCCTGAGCGCTGAGGTACTCGAACGCCAACCTATATCGGTCCAGCTCTTGTGGCTTCTCCATGAAGAGTCCACCGCCGATCAGGTCTACGTAGACCACGTCCAGCTCTCGGGTTGGGCCTCGAAGGACGGCGAAGCTGCCCACCGCGGCTGCGTGAGCCCCCTTGGAGAACGGCAGCACCTGGATCGTCACATGAGGGCGTTGGGACACCGTGAGTAGATGACGCAACTGCTCCTGCATGACCTCGCTGCCGCCCACCCGGCGGCGAAGCGCTGCCTCGTCAATGACGCACCAGAGATGGGGTGGCTCGTCTCGATCGAGCAGTTCCTGCCGCTTCATGCGAATGTCGACCATGTACTGGACTTCCCGTTCCGAGCACTGCACCTCTGAGGCCCGGTGCACAGCCTCGGCGTAGGCGCGCGTCTGAAGGAGCCCAGGGATATACATGCACGCGTAGTGGTCCTCGCGAACGACCTCGTCCTCAAGTGTGAGCATGAGATTCATGGACTCGGGGATGGGGTCGGCGAGTGAGCGCCACCAACCCTGGATCTTGGCCCCCTTGGCGAGTTCGACGAGCGCGAGTCGCTCTTCGTCTGACGCGCCGTACTCGCGGCACAGGGCATCTACGGCCGGCCACTTGACGGTGCCTTCCTTGGTCTCGTAGCGGCTCAGTGTTGCCTTGGAGATGCCCACAAGGGCACCCGCCTCTTCCAGGGTGAGGCCCGTCGCCTCGCGGAGGCGACGGAGGTCGGCGCCCAACTGGCGCCTGCGAGTGGTGGGTCCGACTGCCATTCAAGGCCCTTCCTCTAGATCAGTCAGATCGTGCGGGGCGGCGGAGGCGACGGCAAGGTGGTGTGCGCCGGGGCGCGTTCACAACTGCCGTGCTCCTCCTGCTCGGTTATGAGAGTTCCATTTTGAGAGTTTCAATGCAACTCTCAGTGCATCTCACGTTGCGCGGTGCAACTGGGCGTCGACGGGAAGGAACTGACGGGATGTACAACGCCACGGGCAGGCCAAGGAAGCCATGGACCCTCCCTTTTGTGGCGCAAGCCGAGGAAGTGGCCGCTCTGCGCCGGGTCATGCGCCTACACCTAGGGATCTGGGGCATGCCCGACCTCGTCGAGGCGGCTCAGCTCTGCGTGACTGAGCTGGTCTCCAACGTCATCACGCATGTGGGCGCCGGTACTCCGACCACGCTCGTCGTCGCCATGAACGGCTCTCACTTGAGAATCGAAGTTCATGATCCGGACACCCGTGCCTTGCCTACGTTGCTTCAAGCGGGAGTTGACTGCGAAGGAGGCCGCGGGATGGCTCTCGTCGAGGCCACCGCCGCGCGCTGGGGCGTAGAACTCTGTGCTGACCGGAAAGTGACGTGGTGCGAGTTGGCGCCGGAGCCGGCCTTGTCTGCGCCGACCCATGATGGCCCCAGTTTGAGCAGAGCCGAGGGCTTGTTGGACCTCTACAGGGCGGAACCCACGTCGCGTGAGGTGAGTGGTGGCGTGAACCGGCTGAGCCTGGCCCATGCGGAGGAGGCAGTGATCGACATCATCGCTGACCTCCTCCACTGGCTTCAGGCGCACGGCCGTGACGTGGACGAGATGCTCGACAGGGCCCAGGCACACTTTGAGGCCGAAGCAGACGTGCCTGCTTAGCTCTTGCCTGAGCCCCTCATCCGCTAGTGATCGCGGCCGCGTACGACCACACATCGGCAGGAAGCTCGTGGTGCAGATCCCACGTGATGGCCATGGGCTTGCTGCCAGTGTGCTTCACGAACGTGGCAGGGCCCAGGAACATCCAGGGCTCGGACTTGCCGATGCCGTTGCGCTTGTAGCGGCGCAGGAAGAGCAGGACATGGCTGCCTTGCTCGGCGTGCTGTTGGTAGCGCAAGCCTGTCGGGGAGTTCTCCGGGATCATGCCCTGTGACTCCCAGTGGAACCTTGTGGGGCTGATCGCGTAGTCCTTGTAGCGAACGCTGGGGGAGAAGTCCCGCTCGTTCTTCTCCAACGTGATGAGTAGCGCGTCGGTCTTGATCTCCTCGACCCAGGTCACTCCTTGGCTGAAGATTCCGGGCATCTGGCCGCCCAGCCGTGCTACGCCGAGGGCTGCGAGGACCTCGGATCGGTTGTAGGCACTGTGGATCTTCAAAGGGAGGTGGCTGAGCTGGCCCTCCACGGCGATGGGGAAGTGGTCGGTTCGGTCGAGGACGTAGGACAGCACTTGCTGCAATTCGTTGCGGACGGTTCGTTGTTCCCGCAGCGACTCGAGTCCCTCTCGGTAGGTGGAGAAGCCGCCGGCCTTGTCCCACAGGTTGAAGAAGAGCATCCGGGCGTATGCCTGCTCCGTCGGCGCGAGCGCGTCATAGTCGGGAGCGTCGTCCGCGAGGAGGCGGAAGTATGTGCGGGCTCGCTCGGGGTCGTCCACATGCAGGAATGCGTGGACGCGCTTGAGGAGCTCCTCTTCGCCCCGTACAGCGGCTACCTTGAGGACCCTGGCCTTTCGCAGGACCTTTGTCCAGGAGTTGTCGTTCTTGTACAGCTCCTTGATTTCCCGCCTGCTCTCACGCAGGTAAGCCGCCAGATGGTGCGTGCTGTAGTCCCTGACCTCTTTTGCCAGCGTGTTGATCGTGGCGTTGATCTGCGTACGAATGTTGTCGAGAACGAGCTTCTTCGACTTGCCCTCCAAGATGATCTGGCAGCCGGAGGGGAGCTGCGGGAAGTCGCGCTCGATGTTGTCGACCAGACGGTTGCGAGAGAGGTTCGTCAGGGCGCGGAATTGCTCTTCGAAGCGGAACTCAGCCCGGTGCTGACCGATGAAGTCGAGCACGGTCAACACAGGCTTGTTCGCCGTACGGCGGAGTCCGCGTCCCAGTTGCTGGAGGAAGACTGTCGCGCTGTTCGTGGGGCGCAGGAGGAGCAGCGTGTCGACGTCGGGGATGTCCAGGCCCTCATTGAACAGGTCCACGGAGAAGATCACCTGGACCCTGCCGAGCTTGAGGTCGTCCAGCGTCCGGGCACGCTCAGCGGGCGACGAGTCGCTGTCGAGCGCGGCGGCCTTGATACCTACCTCTAGGAACTGCTCAGCCATGAAGTGCGCATGAGCCTTTGTCACACAGAACCCCAAGGCCCGCATGCTGCCAGGGTCAGGGATCTTGTCCTTGACCTGCTTGATGACGATACGAGCCCGAGCATGGCTAGCGGTGAAGAGGTTGCCGAGCTCGTCTCGGTCATAGGAACCGGCTCGCCAGTTGAGCTGGGTCAGGTCGGTGCCGTCGGGGATCCCGAAGTAGTGGAAGGGGCACAGTAGGTCGTTCTCCAGGGCCTCCCACAGCCGCATCTCAGCGGCGATCCGTCCCTCGAAGAACTCGTCCTGCACATTGAGGCCGTCCATCCGTTCCGGTGTCGCGGTGAGCCCGAGCAGTTCGGTCGGCTTGAAGTGATCGAGAACGCGGCGATACGTGTTGGCCGTAGCGTGATGGAACTCGTCGATCACAATGACGTCGAAGTGGCTGGGATCGAGCTGCTCCAGGCGCTGAAGGTTCAGGGATTGGACGCTGGCGAAGACATGCGTCCACGCATCTGGCTCCTGACCGTTGAATAGCATCTCACCGAATGAGGCGTCGTCGAGCACCTCCCGATAGGTGCGCCGCGACTGATTCAGAATTTCCTTGCGGTGAGCCACGAACAGCAGCCGGGGAAGCTTTCCGCCGAGCCGGTCGCGCATGCTGCGATAGTCCAAGGCCGCCATGACCGTCTTGCCGGTGCCGGTCGCCGCGACCAGGAGATTCTCGTGGTGGCCGCGGATCTCTCGCTCGACACGGAGACGCTCCAACATGTCTCGCTGGTGCGGGAACGGGCGTACCTCCAGCCCCGACAGATTGATCTTCTGTCCGTCACCAGAGCTCTTTCCGCCGGCCCGAGCCAAAGCCTCGGCGAGTCGCTTCCCGTCGTGCTCGGGATCGTACGGCTCGAACGCTACGTCGTCCCAGTACGAGTCGAACGTCGCCTCGAACTTGTCGAGCACCCTCGGGGTGGCGATCGAGGACAGCCGTACGTTCCACTCCAGTCCGTCGAGCAGCGCGGCCTTCGACAGGTTGGAGCTTCCCACGTAGGCCGTGTTGAAGCCGGTGTTGCGGCGGAACAGCCACGCTTTGGCGTGGAGTCGCGTCGACCGAATCTCGTAGTTGACCTTTACCTGGGCGCCGAATTCGCGGACCAGTCGGTCCAGAGCGTAGCGGTCGGTGGCTCCGATGTAGGTCGTCGTGATGACCCGGATGGGGACGCCTCGCTTCTTCGCCGAGCGCAGGGAGTCCTCCAGCACCCTTATGCCGTGCCACTTCACGAATGCGCACAGCAGATCGATACGGTCGGCCGTGGCCAACTCCGCGCGCAGTTCGGCGCCCAGGTTGGGATCGTCTGGCGCGTTGGTGATCAGCGCCGTTTCGGAGAGGGGCGTGAGCGGGCGCACCGCGTAGACGCCCGGTGCCTCTTGCTCAGCAAGGGCGAGCAACTGTCGAGGGCCGTCAGCGATGGCGCTTAGGGCCTCGTCAGCGTCCGCATCCGGAGCGCTGGCGGCCAGTGACCTCATGATCTGATTGGCTGCCGCCACCTGTTTCTTGTGCGGCAGCTGACTCAGGTGCCGTCCCACGGCCTCGGCGATGTGGCGGGCCAGTACGTGCGGTGAGGACTCGGCACTGACCTCCGCGTTGATGGCCTTCCAACCTGAGGCTTCGAGTCCCTCTATCTGATCGTGCAGGTCCTGAGTGATGAGCTGCTCGTAGACGCCCGCGACCGGCTGCCTGCGGTCCCCCGCTTCCGCCACGCCCGTTCTCCCCCCTGATCCCTCGTGGTGACCTTGCCGGACTCCACGTATCACTGTGGATCAGTTCTAACAGCAACTACTGACAATCGAAGGTCGCGTGGCGAAAGGCGTCGGTTTTAAGGCAGCCACATCAGCCGCTGTCAGATAACGGCCCACACTCCCAACCCCACTCCGAACAAGCACAACCCCACCCCACACACCAGGTACGTATAAGGACTGAACGACGCCTGTGTACGGACCACCACCATCCGCCGCGGGTCCGCAGGGTCGTACCGCACGATCACCTCGTAGCCGACCCACAGTTCCTCGCGGTCCGCGTTGAGGGGTGCCCGGCGATACGTCTGGTCGTTCGGGTTCGCCCGGTAGCGGATCTGGGCGGGGCGGACGGTCGTGCCCTCACGGCGGGGGCCGTGGACGACCTCACCCTGGGTGCGTACCCCGCGGACGCCGAGGAGGCGAAGGCCTTGGCGGCCGCGGAGGGCGCGGTGGGTGATGCGGAAGCCCCAGCAGAACCACAGCACCGCGAAGATCAGGGCGAAGGTGAGCCAGGGTTGGGTCACCTTCGCCCGCCCCGCGCATGGGCCGTGCTACGCCTCGGTACTCCCGTGGCACCCCTCATAACCCCGCCCCGTCCCACACCAACACTCCGCCCCCCGCTGCGGAGGCCAAGCCACCGCCCGCCCCCGCGCCGCCAACGTCGTCGCGTACTGCGGCAGCAGCGTCACGTCCTCCGGCGAAGTCCCCTCCGAAGCAGCGAACGCCTCATAGGACGGGACTGTCCCCGTGACGATGCCCAGATTCGGCGTCCCGGAAGCCGCCAGCTCTCGCAGGGACGCCTCTATCGTCGCGAGGTGGTCCGCGTGGGTGGGGTACTCCGCGGTGAGGGAGGGATACGCGGTCACCAGTTCCGAGAGTTCATCCGCCGGCCAGTGCAGCACGGCCACGGGGAAGGGGCGGGACAGGGCTTCCCGGTATGCCCCCAGCTCGGCACGGAGGCGGGAGATCTCCGCCTCCAGCTCCGCGGGGTTGTCCGAGCCGAGGGACCACACGCGCTTGGGGTCGTGGAGTTCGTCCAGGGAGATGGGGGAGGAGTGGAGGGTGTCGGCCAGCATGTCCCACTCGTCGTGGCCGATGCCGAGCATGCGCCGTACGCGGTGGCGGCCGAAGATCAGGGAGTGGGTGGCGTACGGGGGCTCCGTTCCTTCAGGGATGAGCAGCTGCGCGCCCTCCGTGAACGTTTCCGCTGCCGCCTCCAGCTCGTCGTGGGCTTCCAGCGCCTCCGCGACGATCACCCAGGGGGCCGGGTCGCGGGGTGCGGCTACGCGGATGCCCTCGATGATCGCGCGGGCCTCCGCCTCGTGGCCGTACTCCCAGAGGTTCGAGGCCTTGAGGGCTCGGACCAGGTGGGGGTTCTCCAGGTCGGCATCAGAGGAGAGCAGGCGGTCGTAGAGCGTGGTCGCGGCGGGGCGGTCGCCGGACAGTTCCAGGTGGGCCGCGGCGCGCAGGAGCAGGGCCTCGGCGTCCGCGGGGTGCAGGCCGGCGGTCCGCTCCAGGCGTGCCGCTTCGGCGGGATGGTCGACGTTTTCGGCAGGCGTGTCGGGGCGCATGGGGGACACCGTACTGCCCACGACTGACAGAGAAGAGAACGGAGACGAGAAACAGAGACGAGATACGTGCAGGTCGACGTGGGGCTTACGGCGCATACGCCGCCAACCCCACGTCCCCCGTCCCCGTCCCGTGCCGTCCCTCACACGATCGCCTACACGCTCACGCCATCCACCTGCAACGTCTGCACCGACTGCGCCGCGAACGGCACCGCCACGCTCTTCCCGCTCAGCTTGATGTCCGAGTGGGAGGTGTAGAGGTCGCCGCCGCCCGTGGTGAGGGTGTTCCAGCGGGGGACCAGGCCGCCCGAGCCGCCGGTCACCGTGGAGAAGCGGGAGAGGTCGAAGGTGAGGGTCTGGGCGGAGGTCGACGTGTTCACGGCGACGATCACCAGGCGCTTGGCCGAGGCGTCGTAGCCGGCGGCCGCGTAGCTCACGCCCGTGTCGAGGATTTTCATGCCGGGGCGGATGTGGCGGCTGAACTGGGCCATGACGTAGTACTTCGTCTGTACGGCACCGGCCTGGAGCGTGTTCTGGTCGTACGCGATCATTGCCCAGCCCGCGCTCGGGTCCATGACCTGCCAGTAGACCCAGGCCGTGGGGTGCAGCCAGCGGAAGTCGTAGCAGAGGTTGCTGGCCATGGTGAGGCCCGTGCCGTCCTTGTCGCCGGTCTCGGAGTTCCACAGGGCCTTGCCGGACGTCGTGACCACGTCCGTGTAGAGGAGGTCCCTACGGCCGCCGGAGCCCTGGTAGCCGTGCACGTTCACCCGGTTCACCAGGGCCTTCGTCGACGAGCTGAACGAGCTCCACGTCGTACGGGCCAGGTCGTAGCTCGTCTCGTCCGATGCCGAGATCTTGGTGCCGGTCAGGCCGCGCTTGTCCAACTCGCTTCTCATGTACGGCAGGACGGCCGACTGCACCGACGCGTCCATGTGGCAGCCCTCCTGGGTGCCCGTCGCCGTCCACCAGCTGGAGCTCGGCTCGTTGAAGGGGTCGACCGTCGCGAAGTTCACGCCCCAGTTGTTCTTGGCGCGCAGGGCGACCGCGGCCAGGTGGGAGGCGTGCTGGCGGTAGTTCCAGGTCTGGAGGTTGTTGCCGCCGCCCGAGGCACCCGACGGGTTGTGGTTCTGGCACATCCACCACATGGGGGAGTTGGCGAACAGTTCGCTGGTCGCGCCGCGCTGCGTCGCCTTCACCAGCATCGCGCGCTGGGTCGCGTCGGCCGTCCAGTCCCAGGCCGAGGAGGCCGGGTCCTCGTTGTTCCAGTCCTGCCAGTAGCCCTCGATCTGCTTGAAGGCGGGGATGTTGGGGGAGGCCACCATGGTCTGGCCGCCCACGCTGTTCGAGCTGCACGCGCCCAGGTTGTAGCGGGCGATGTTCAGGCCCAGGCCGGGGAGCGTCCGGCCGCCGTACGACACGGACTTCGTGGTGAAGAAGATGTCGGCGAAGTCGTCGCGGTTGCCGAAGACGTTGCCCCACCAGGCCAGGGAGGTGCCCCAGCCCTCCCAGGTGCCGTACGCCGTGCCGGGGTTGACGGCGATCGTCGCGTCCGCGCGCGCGGTGCCCGTCGCGAGCGCGCTCCCGAGGATCGCTCCGCCGGTGGCCGTCAGCAGTGTCCTGCGTCGGATCATGGCTTCTCCGCTTCGATGATTCGACCGACGGCCGGCCGTCCAACCGGCGTCGTGGCCTGTCCGTCCCGTCCAGGTCGACACGAAGCATCGGGTGTGGCGTGCGAGGTTGTCGAGAGTTCTGACATCCCTTTCTCAAACCTATGGAAGAAGTGAGGGAGGGGGTGTTCGGGGGTGCGAACGCGGGGCCCACGCGCGCGTGGCTCTGGAGACCTCGCGGCCCTCCCCTTATCGTGCGGTCGGCCCCGGTGAAGGAGGCGTCCGCGTGCGGATTCCCGTCGTACGGCACAGCACCCGGCGGCGACGCGCCCTGCGGCGGCGCGTGTTGTGGAGTGGGGCGGAGGTGCTCGTCACGGTCGGCGTCGTCCTCCTGCTGTTCGTCGCCCATCAGCTGTGGTGGACCAACCGCGAGGCCAGGGAGAGGGCCGGACGGACCGTCGAGGCGCTGGAGAAGCAGTGGGCCGACGACGACCGTTCCCGTACGTCGTCCACCGAGGCGGGCACGCGCGCGCGTACGTCCCCCACGCCCGACCCCACCATCGGCGACACCTTCCGGTCCGACGGCAAGGGCAACGGCAACGGTGACGCTGATGGTGACGGCAACAGCAAGGGCACCGGCGCCACCGCCGCCCGCAACAGCTCCTCCGCCTACGCCATCCTCACCATCCCCCGCCTTCACCTCCGCGTCCCCGTCGCCGAGGGCACCAGCAAGCGTCGCGTCCTCGACAAGGGATACGTCGGCCACTACACCGGCACCCAACAGCCCGGCCAGGCGGGCAACTTCGCGGTCGCCGGGCACCGGAACACCCACGGCGAGCCCTTCCGGTACGTCAACCGCCTGCGCAAGGGCGACACGGTCGAGGTCGAGACGCGCGGCGCGGTCTACACGTACGCCGTCGACCGGACGCTCCCGCGCACCTCCGCGCGGGACGGCACCACCATCGCGCCCGTGCCGAGAAGCACCACGCACCCCGCCTACGGCTACACCGACCGCGGCTACTACCTCACGCTCACCACCTGCACCCCGGAGTACACCTCCACGTACCGCCTGGTGGTGTGGGCCAAGCTCACCTCGATGCGGCCACGTTGAGCCGCGTGTCGCGGGGGATGTCGAATGCGCCGGTTCCCGATCGACGTGAGGGTGAAGGCAGCACATCCCAGGACTTCAGGAGCACCCCATCGTGACCGTGACCGTGACCGCGGACCTGGCCATCTCCCTCGACGGCTACATCGCCGGCACCGACGTCTCCGTCGACAACCCTGGAGGCGACGGCGCCGAGCCGCTCTTCGAGTGGATCCACAACCTGGCGAGCTGGCGGCAGCGCCAGGGCATGGCCGGCGGAGAGGAGAACCGCGACTCCGAGCTGATGCGAGAGTGGTTCGATGCCACCGGGGCGGTGGTCATGGGGCGGATGATGTACGACACGGGCGAGGAGTTCTGGGGCGACAACCCGCCGTTCCGGACCCCGGTGTTCGTACTCACCCACCGCCCCCGGCCGACGCTGGTCAAGGAGGGCGGCACCACCTTCGCCTTCGTCACCGACGGCATCCACAGTGCTCTCGACCAGGCGAAGGCCGCCGCCGGGGACCGCGACGTCGACATCGCGGGCGGGGCGAGCACGGTGCGGCAGTACCTCAGGGAGGGGCTCATCGACGAGCTGCAACTGCACGTGGTGCCCGCGCTCCTCGGGGAGGGGCTGCGGCTCTTCGAGGGGCTGGGCGCCAAGCGGCGGAACGTCGAGCCGGTCAGGGTGGTCGCCACGCCCCTTGCCACCCACCTGAAGTACCGCTTCGTGAACAGGTCACGCTAGGATATGACGGTCGTTATGGGACAAGGGGAGTGCGCAGGTGCCCAACAGCAGTACGCCGTCGCGTGAGCGGATCGTGGCCGGTGCGGCCGACATGATCAGCCGGCGCGGGCTGAGTGCCACGAGCATCCGGGAGATGGCCAAGCACGCCAAGGCGCCGCTGGGCTCTACGTACCACTACTTCCCCGAGGGCAAGCAGCAGTTGGCCACGGAAGCGGTCCGTTTCACCGGGGAGTGGGTGGCCCGCGGACTGCGCAAGGAACTCGAGGCGGGCCCCGTCGCCGGGCTGCACGCCTTCCTCGCCCTGTGGCGGAAGATCGTCGTCGAGAGCGACTTCCACGCGGGCTGCCCCGTCCTGGCCGTCTCCATCGAGGAGCCCCCGAAGGACGAGGTGCCGCCCGCCCTGGCGGCCGCCGCCGAGGTCTTCGAGCAGTGGGAGAGCCTGCTCGCCGATTCGCTACGGGAACACGGCGTCGAGGACGGGCAGGCGGCGCAGCTCGCGACGCTCGTCGTCGCCGCCGTCGAGGGCACGGTCGCCATGTGCCGAGCCAAGCGCAGCACGCAGCCGCTCGACCACACCGCCGAGCAACTCCAGGCGCTCATCACCGGCGCGATCAAGAGCTGAGCGCGTCGGCGCGGGCGGCTGGTGGCTCAGGCGTCGAGTGCCGCTCTCGGGTGTCGAGTCGCTCTCGGGCGTCGAGTGTCGCTCTCGGGTGTCGAGTCGCTCTCGGGCGTCGAGTGTCGCTCTCAGGCGGCGAGGTCGCTCTCAGGCATCCAGTGCCGCACTCACGCATCCAGTGCCGCGCGGATGGCCTTGGCCTTCTCCTCCGTGAACACGCCGCTGTCGAGGAGCGAGAGGACGGACTGGACGCCGCCCCGCGAACCCCAGCTGCCCTCGTCGATGACGCGGAAGTTGACCCACCAGGTGGGCGAGGGTTCCGTGAGACCGCAGGCGTCGGCCATCGCGGCCAGGGCGCGCTCGATGACCTCGGTGCGGACCTCCTGGCGCCAGTCGGCGTCCATGACCGTCACGTCGATCACCATGACGTCGAGGTCCTGCGGGGCGTCTGCCAGCAGTCGGCCGCCGATCGCCATCATGTCGGGCTCGCGCTCGACGAAGTGCACCTGGAACCCGATGCGGGCGGCCGGGGCCAACTGGCCGACCTCGGGCACGAGTACCGCGTCCGTGAGGGTCTCGGCCAGCTTGCGGCGCTGTTCCTGGCTCAGGCGGCCCTTCGGGGCGTTGACGGTGATGACGGTCACTACTGCCTCCTATGACACATGTTATAGAGCGAGCGTACACCGGTCTATAACGAGTGTCATAGGAGCTGACGGGTGTCATGGGAACTGATGTGGCGGGGCGGGAACCGTCGTGCCGGTCCGGGGCGTTGTGGATGGTGCCGGGCGTGCTCGGTTCCGGTATAACCGAGTACGACCAGGGGGCACGCGTGTACGAGAGGGGGGCGTCGATGATCCAGAACCGGGCGAGGCTGCGCCCCGCCGCTGTGCTGCTGTTCCTGGTCCTGCAGACCGCGCTGCTCGACACCGGCAGCCTCACCGCCACCGTCGCGCTCGCCGCGACCGCCGCGGTCGGCTCCGCGCTCGTCGTCTGCTCCCTCCTCGCCGCCCGCAGCGCCCCCGCCGTGCCGCCCACCCGCGTGCGCACGGCGATACGCGACCGAGCCCGCCGTACGGCGTTCCTGCCCCAGCGCGACCCCGACGCCAAGGGGCGCATACGGCCCCGGGCGCCCGGACACGCCCTTCCGGCGATCACCGCGTAGGCACGTACTCCCTCAGAAGCAACACGAAGCAGTTCGTGACCCCGCGCGGGTCGTCATGCCGCCATTCCTTACTTCGGCACGACGAGACCCCCGGAGGGCTCACCCATGTCCGTCTTCGCCCACCTCGTCGAGCAGCTCGCCGAGCTACTCCGACCCCTCTTCGGCGCCTCTGCGGCCGCCGCCGCGATCGTCCTGTTCACCGCGCTCGTACGACTGCTCGTGCACCCGCTGTCCCGGGCCGCCGCGCGCGGACAGCGGGCCCAGGCCGCGCTGCGGCCGCGGATCGCCGAACTGCGCAAGAAGCACGCGAAGAACCCCGAGCGACTGCAGAAGGCGGTCCTCGAACTGCACACGCAGGAGAAGGTGTCGCCGGTGGCGGGCTGCCTGCCCAGCCTGTTCCAGCTGCCCGCGTTCTTCCTGCTCTACCACCTCTTCTCCAACTCGACGATCGGCGGTGAGGCCAACGCGCTGCTCTCCCACGAGCTGTTCGCCGCCCCACTCGGCGACCGCTGGGCGGACGCGCTGTCCGGCGGGGGCGTGCTCGGGGAGGCGGGAGTCGTGTACCTCGCGCTGTTCGCGGTCGTCGCCGCCGTCGCCTGCTTCAACTACACGCGGACGAAG
Source organism: Streptomyces sp. NPDC002888 (assembly GCF_042888465.1). Classification (NCBI taxonomy): domain Bacteria; kingdom Bacillati; phylum Actinomycetota; class Actinomycetes; order Kitasatosporales; family Streptomycetaceae; genus Streptomyces; species Streptomyces sp. NPDC002888. Next base: position 206,721 of record NZ_JBIAPU010000013.1, read on the forward strand.
CGGATGATGGCCGCCGGCGGTGCCGGGTCGCTGCCGATGGCCGACGGCGCCGAGCAGATGCCCGGCCTCGGCGCGGTCAGCAAGTTCATGCCGTTCATGTCCTTCTTCACCCTGATCACCGTGGCGGTCGTCCCGCTCGCCGCCGCGCTGTACGTGGTGACCAGTACGACGTGGAGCGCCGTCGAGCGGGCCGCGCTCTACCGGACCGGTCCAGTACGTGAACCGGCCCTTGCGGACTGACCACCGAGCTTGGAGGATCCGACCAGACCTCCGATGGCTGCGCCCCGGCCGCACTCCGGCCGCACGCATCGGGCGGGTGCCCGCGATCTAGGGAGACTGTGATCATGAAGCTGCTGCGAGTCGGTACGGCGGGGGCGGAGCGGCCCGCGCTGCTCGACGCCGAGGGGACGCTGCGGGACCTGTCCGGCGTCGTGCCGGACATCGACGGGGCGCTGCTCGCCGACGACGCCGCACTCGGCCGGGTGCGTGCCGCCGCCGACGCCGGGGAGCTGCCCGCGCTCGACCAGGTGGGACTGCGGGTCGGGCCGCCGCTGGCCCGCATCGGCAAGATCGTGTGCATCGGGCTCAACTACCACGACCACGCCCGCGAGACCGGCGCCGAGCCGCCCGCCGAGCCGGTGATCTTCTTCAAGGCGGCGGACACCGTGGTCGGCCCGAACGACACGGTGCTGGTCCCGCGCGGGTCGGTGAAGACCGACTGGGAGGTCGAGCTGGCGGTCGTCATCGGGCGTACGGCCCGGTATGCGGAGTCCCGGGAAGCGGCGCTCGCGTGCGTCGCCGGCTACGCGGTGGCGCACGACGTGTCCGAGCGGGAGTTCCAGATCGAGCGGGGCGGGACCTGGGACAAGGGCAAGAACTGCGAGACGTTCAATCCGCTGGGGCCGTGGCTGGTGACGGCCGACGAGGTGCCGGATCCGCAGCGGCTGGGGCTGCGGTTGTGGGTGAACGGGGAGTTGAAGCAGGACGGGACGACCGCCGAGCAGATCTTTCCCGTGGCCGAGGTCGTGCGGTACGTGAGCCAGTTCATGACCCTGTACCCCGGGGACGTCATCAACACGGGTACGCCTGCGGGCGTGGCTCTGGGGGAGCCCGAGCCCAAGCCGTTCCTGCGGGCCGGGGATGTGGTCGAGCTGGAGATCGACGGGCTCGGTCGTCAGAGGCAGGAGTTCAAGGACGCGTAAGCGCTCCGCTGGGGGGGCCGGGGAACTGCGATGCGTTGTCGGCTGCGGGTTCGTCGTGGCTTGTCGCGCAGTTCCCCGCGCCCCTGAGGGCGCTGCCCCTTGCGCCAGTTGAAGGCGCTGACCCTTGCGCCAGTTGAGGGCGCTGCCCCTTACGCCAGCAGGGAGGCCAGGGTGCGCCAGGCACCCCTCGGGAGGGCTTCTCGTGAGCCGTCGTCGATCACCTGCAGGGCGAGGTGGTCCGCGCCCGCTTCCTGGAAAGCGTTGATCCGCTCCCGGATCCGGTTCTCGTCGCCCCAGGCGAACAGGGCGTCGACCAGGCGGTCGCTGCCGCCGTCGGCCAGGTCGTCCTCGGTGAAGCCGTGGCGGAGGAAGTTGTTGGTGTAGTTCGGCAGGGGGAGGTAGATCGCGAGGAACTCGCGGGCCAGCCCGCGGGCGCGGGTCGGGTCCGTCTCCAGGACGACCCCCAGTTCGGGGGCGAGGAGCGGGGCCTCGCCGAGGATCTCGCGGGCGTACGCGGTGTGCTCGGGGGTGACCAGGTACGGGATCGCGCCGGCGGCCCGGTCCCGGGTCAGCTCCAGCGACTTCGGACCGAGGGCGGCCAGGACGCGGCGGTCCGCGGACGCGCCCGCCGCGTCCAGCTCGTCGAGGTAGGAGACCAGGGACGAGTAGGGGCGCCGGTACTGCTCCGCGAGCCGGGCGTGGCTCACCCCGAGGCCCTGGACGAAGCGGCCGGGGTGGGCCGCCTCCAGGTCGGCGAGAGCGGCCGCGCTGTCGTCGGGCTCGTGCTGCCAGATGCTCTGGATGCTGGTGCCGACGGCGACGCGCGAGGTCGCCTCGATGAGCGGGGCGGCGTGGCGGGCGGCGCTGTTGCCGCCCAGCCAGAGCGCGCCGTAACCGAGTTCCTCCAGCTCCGCGGCGGCCTCGGTGAGTTCGCCGCGGCGGGCCGGGGCCTCGGAGCGCAGACCGACGCTCCAGATGCCGTACCGTCCGACGGTCTCCTTCAGTGCCTTGCTCATCGGTTACCGGTCCCTCCGGTAGGGGCGCTGTGCCCATGATCATCATGCGTACTGCACGTGCCAACGGGAGGGACCCCGTCCGTCATTCCCGCTACCGGGATTCATTCGCAGTGCTCCGGCCTTCAGGCCGGGGGTGAAGCGAATCTCGTGGTGGCGACGCGGAGCGTCGCGGTGTTGTTCCGGCGGAGCCGGGCAGCGCACGAGCCGGTGACATCTCGCGCACATGTTCCTGGCGACAGTGGGTGTTCGATCTTTCTAGAGTGATGGTCATGCAGCTCAGGTACAGCTTCCGCCTGTACCCGGACACTGGCCAGCAGCAGGCGCTGGCGCAGGCTTTCGGGTGCGCCCGGGTGGTGTTCAACGACGCGGTCCGCGCCCGTGAGGACGCCCGTGAGGCCGGGCAGCCGTTCCCGACGGCCGGTCAGCTGTCCACGCGCCTGATCACCGAGGCCAAGCGGACAGCGGAACGGTCCTGGCTGGGTGAGGTGTCCGCGGTGGTGCTGCAGCAGTCCCTGCGGGACGCCGAGACCGCTTACCGCAACTTCTTCTCCTCCCTCAAGGGCACCCGCAAGGGACCTAAGGTGGGAACACCACGGTTGAAGTCCCGGAAGGACGCCAGGCAGTCGATCCGGTTCACCGCCAACGCCCGCTGGAACATCACCGACAGCGGCCGTCTGAACCTGCCGAAGATCGGCGCGGTGAAGGTGAAGTGGTCCCGCACCCTGCCCACCACCCCCACCTCCGTCACCGTCATCAAGGACGCGGCCGGCAGATTCTTCGCCTCCTTCGTCATCGACACCGACCCGGCCGCCGACCAGGCCCGGATGCCCGAAACCGACCGCACCACCGGCATCGATCTCGGCCTGACCCACTTCGCGGTCCTCTCCGACGGCACGAAAATCGACTCCCCGCGCTTCCTGCGGCGCGCGGAGAAGAAACTGAAGAAGGCCCAGAAGGAACAGTCCCGCAAGCAGAAGGGATCAAAGAACCGTGCCAAGGCCCGCCTGAAGGTCGCCCGCGCCCACGCCAAGGTCGCTGACGCGCGCCGCGAGTTCCACCACCAGCTCTCCACGAAGCTGATCTGCGAGAACCAAGCAATCGCAGTGGAGGACCTGTCGGTGGCGGGACTGGCCCGCACAAGGCTGGCCAAGTCCGTGCATGATGCCGGATGGGCATCGTTCATCAGCATGCTGGAGTACAAAACGGCACGGTACGGCCGCACCCTGGTGAAGATCGGCCGCTTCACACCGACCTCCCAGACCTGCTCCACCTGCGGCGTCAAGGACGGACCCAAACCCCTGAACGTCCGGGAATGGACCTGTAGCGCCTGCGGCACCGTCCACGACCGGGACACCAACGCCGCGATCAACGTGAAGACGGCCGCCGGACTGGCGGTATCGGCCTGCGGAGCGCCGGTAAGACCAGAACCCGTTCTGGCACAGCGCGAAGAAACAGGAAGCCGCGGATTCCCGACCGGAAACCGTGCCGCGTAGCGGCACAGCAACGATCGAGAAGGCCGGAATCCTCGCCCTTCAGGGCGAGGAGCATGTCAAACCTTCAGGAACTGCTCCAGCGCCTCCACCACGAACCGGTGGTCCTGCAGCTGCGGCAGCCCGGACACCGTGACCGCGCCGATCACACCCGCGCCCTCGACGTGGATCGGGAAGGAGCCGCCGTGGGCCGCGTACACGTCCGGGTCCAGGCGCGAGGAGTCCTCGAACGTCGTGCCCTTCGCCCGGAAACGGGCGCCGACCAGGTACGACGAGTGGCCGTAGCGCTCCACGACCCGGCGCTTGCGGGCGATCCAGGCGTCGTTGTCGGGGGTCGAGCCCGGCAGGGCGGCGTGGAAGAGCTGCTGCCCGGCGCGGTGGATGTCGATGGCGAGCGGCGCCTGCCGCTCCCGGGCCAGGTCGACGAGGAGCGATCCGAGGGCCCAGGCGTCGTCGTACGTGAACTGCCGGAAGACCAGGTGGCGTTCCTGGGCCTCCAGTTCCTCCAGGGGCGGGGTGAGCTCCGGGTGGAACTTCGGGGTGATTTCCTGGTTGTGCGTCACAGCGTCACCGCCACCTTCTCCTGGGCCGAACGGCGGGCCGCCTCCAGTACGTCGAGAGCGGCGGCCGCCTCCAGGGCGGTCACCGGGTTGGGGCCGCCGTCCAGCAGTGCCTTCGCCACGGCCGCATAGTAGGCCGGGTAGTCGCCGGGGACGGTCGGTTCCGGGCGGCCGCCTCCGGTCAGCGGGGACTCTCCGGCGCCGACGCGGCCCCACAGGTCCTCGGGTTCCGTGCCCCAGTCCGACGTCGTGCCGGGCCGCCGCCCTTCCCGCAGCGCGGCCTCCTGCGGGTCCAGGCCGTACTTGACGTAGCCCGCGCGCGAGCCCAGCACCCGGAAGCGGGGGCCGAGTTGGGCGGTCGTCGCCGAGACGTACAGGTGAGAGCGGGCGCCGCCGGCGTGGGTGAGCGCGATGAAGGTGTCGTCGTCGGCCTCGGCGCCGGGGCGGCGGACGTCCGACTCGGCGTACACGTGGGTGACGGGACCGAAGAGGACCAGCGCCTGGTCGACGACATGGCTGCCGAGGTCGTAGAGCAGACCTCCGATCTCTGCGGGGTCACCGGACTCTCGCCAGCCGCCCTTCAACTGCGGGCGCCAGCGCTCGAAGCGGGACTCGAAGCGCCATACGTCGCCCAGCTCGCCGTCGTCGATCAGCTTGCGCAGGGTCAGGAAGTCGTTGTCCCAGCGGCGGTTCTGGAAGACGGAGAGCAGCAGGCCGCGCTCCTCGGCCAGGGCGGCCAGGGTGCGCGCCTCGGCTGCCGTACCGGCGACGGGCTTGTCGACGACGACCGGGAGGCCGGCCTCGAGGGCGGTGGTCGCGAGCGGGACGTGCGTCTTGTTCGGGGACGCGATGACGACGAGGTCCAGGTCACCGGCCCGCTCGAACAGCTCGTCCGGGGTGGCGACCGTGCGCACGTCCGGGAACTCGGTGCGGGCCTGCTGCTGCCGCTCCGGGTTCGAGGTGACCACCGTGTCGAGGACGAGGCCCTCGGTGGCCGCGATCAGCGGGGCGTGGAAGACGGAGCCGGCGAGGCCGTAGCCGACGAGGCCCACGCGGAGGGGGGTGTCACCAGTCTTGCGTCCAGTCATGCCCTCCACTTTCACAACGCTGTTGCCAAAGTGCAAGCGCGGAGGACAATGGGGGCATGAAGGGCTCTTCCGTCGGTGCGAACCTGTTCGCGCTGCGCAGTCACAACACCGCGCTCGTCCTCGATCTGCTGCGTACGGCGGGAGACCGGGGTATCAGCCGGCTCGAGCTCGCCGAGCGGACCGGGCTCACCCCGCAGGCGGTCAGCAAGATCACGGCGCGGCTTCGGGAGGACGGGCTGGCGGCGGAGGCGGGGCGCCAGGAGTCCACGGGGGGCAAGCCGCGCACGACGTTGCGGCTGGTGCCGGAGGCGGGGCATGCGGTGGGCATGCATCTCGACCGGGACGAGCTGCGGACGGTGCTCGTCGACCTCACGGGGACGGTGGTGGGGGAGCGGCGCGCCGCGCTGGACCTCGGGGCAGGGGCGGATGCGGTTGTCTCGGCTGTGGCCCGGGAGGCGGAGAGGCTGGTGGGCGAGGCGCTCGGGCCCGCCGCCGACCCGGAGCCGGACTCGGACTCGGGCTCTGGCTGGAGCCTGGGCTCAGGCTGGGGTCTGGGCTCGGGCTCCGGCTCGCTGGCTGCTTACGGGTCCCTTCTCGGGCTTGGCGTCGCGCTTCCCGGGCCGCTCGACCACACGCGCGGGGTGCTGCATCGGGTGACCGGTTTTCCCGAGTGGGACGGGTTTCCGCTGCGGGACGCGTTGGCGCCGCGGCTGGGGGTGCCGGTGGTGGTCGACAAGGACACGAACGCGGCGGCGTTGGGGTTGGCGGTGGAAGGTGAGGGCGGGTCCTTCGCCTATCTGCACCTCGGTACGGGGCTGGGGGCCGGGTTGGTGATCGGTGGGGCGCTGCATCGGGGGGCGCGGACCGGGGCGGGCGAGTTCGGGCACCAGGTGATTCAGCTGGACGGGCCTGTGTGTCCGTGCGGGAACCGGGGCTGCATCGAGGTGCTGTGCCTGGGGGCCGTGGGACGGGAGGACATGGAGGAGGCGGCGCGGGTGCTGGGGGCGGGGGCGGCGAATCTGGTGGCCCTGCTGGACATCGATCTGGTGCTGCTCGGCGGGCGGACGGTGGAGGAGGCGCCGGAGCGGTTTGTGCGGGGGGTCGCGGGGGTGCTTGAGGAACTGGCTCGGCGGGAGGGGGCGGCCGGGGGCGCGGTGCCCGTGCGCGTTGCCTCCGGTGGGGTGTGGGGCGTTGCGGTGGGAGCGGCTCAGCTGTTGTTGGGGCCGTTGTTCGGGCGGGGGGACGGGTAGTCCTACCGGGTCGTCAGACGGTCAGGACGATCTTTCCCGTGGTGCGGCCCGCCTCGCCCAACTCGTGGGCCCGAGCGGCCTGTTCGAGGGGGAACACCGTGTCGACGATCACCCGTAGGCGGCCGCTCTCGACCAGGTCGGTGATCTCGCGCAGCCCCAGATGGTCGGGTTCGACGAGCATGAACACCGCCCGCACACCGGCTTCCTCGGCCTGACGCGCGGGGAAGGTGTCGTCCGGCGGCAGCAGGGAGACGAGGGTGCCGCCTCGGCGCAGGGTGCGCAGGGAGCGCGCCCAGCTGGATCCGCCGATGCTGTCGAGGACGACGTCGACGTCACGGACGGACTCGGCGAAGTCCTGGGTGCGGTGGTCGACGAGCTCGTCGGCGCCGAGCGAGCGCAGCAGGGCGTGCTTGGCGGCGCCGGCGGTACCGATGACGTACGCGCCACGGGCCTTGGCGATCTGCACGGCCAGGTGACCGACGCCGCCGGCCGCGGCATGGATCAGGACGCGCCGGCCGGGCTGTACATCAGCGGTGTCGACCAGGGCCTGCCAGGCGGTGAGCGAGGCCAGTGGCAGGGCGCCGGCCTGGACGTGGTCGAGGCCGCGGGGGCGCGGGGCGAAGTGGCGGGCCGGTGCGGTGATGTACTCGGCGTACGCGCCCGCGGGGTACGGGAAGCGGGGCATCCCGAACACCGCGTCGCCGGGCCCGAACAGCGTCACACCCGCGCCGACGGCTTCGACGACTCCGGCCACGTCGAAGCCGAGGATGAAGGGAGGCGTCGCCCCGGTGGCGAACACGCCGCGCTCGCGGGTCTTCCAGTCGGCGGGGTTCACGCCCGCCGCGTGCACCCGGACCAGGACCTCGCCCCGGCCCGGCTCCGGGCGCCGCGTCTCGACGACCTTGAGGACGTCGGGGGCTCCGGCCCTGTCCTGGGACACGGCACGCATGGTCGCGGGGGCGGCGGGGGCGGCGGGGGCGGCGGGGGCGGCGGGGACGGCAGGGGCGGTGGGGATGGCAGGCGTCTGGGGCATGAAGGCGTTCCTTCTCGCGGGGCGGGTGCGTTCGGTCCTCGTGCCGACCGGTGCCGGCACAGCCCACGACGGTCCGGTCGGGCTCAGCCCACGACGGTCCGGTCGGGCTCAGCCCACGACTGTCTGGTCGGGCTCAGCCCACGACGGTCCGGTCGGGGACAGCCCAAGACCGTCCGGTCGGGCACAGCCCAAGACTGTCCGGTCGGCCGAGCCCCCGGTGGTGGCCTGATGGCCACGTCCTGAAAGGATCCGGCCATGCATCGTGTCGGTGTTCTCGCCCTGGACGGAGTCGTCCCGTTCGAACTCGGCATCCCCGCCCGCATCTTCAACGCCGCCCACGACGGCGACGGCAACCCGCTCTACTCCGTCACCACCTGCAGCCTGGACGGCGGCCCCGTGCGCGCCGAGGCCGACTACGACCTCGCCGTCTCCCAGGACGCCTCCCTGCTGGCCACCGTCGACACCGTCGTCGTCCCGCCCTCCCACCGGCTGGGACCGATACGGGCGGAAGGCCGCCTGCCCGGCCCGCTGCGTGACGCCCTCGCCGCCATTCGGCCCGGCACACGGATCGTCGCGATCTGCACCGGCACCTACGTACTGGCCGCCGCCGGACTCCTCGACGGCCGCCCCGCCACCACGCACTGGCGTGAAGCGAGCCGCCTCCAGCGGATGTTCACCACCGCCCGCATCGACCCCGACGTCCTCTACGTCGACGACGGCGACATACTCACCTCCGCAGGCGTGGCCGCCGGTGTCGACCTGTGCCTGCACATCGTCCGCCGCGATCACGGCAGCCGCGTCGCCAACGAGGTGGCCCGGTCCTGCGTCGTGCCGCCCTGGCGCGACGGCGGTCAGGCCCAGTACATCCAGCGCCCCGTGCCCGACCCGTCCGCCGGCGGCACGGCCCCCACCCGGGCCTGGGCCGTGCAGCGTCTTGCCGAACCGCTCACGCTGTCCGACCTCGCCGCCCACGCCAACATGAGCGTGCGCACCTTCAGCCGTCGCTTCCGCGAGGAGGTCGGCACCAGCCCGGGGCAGTGGCTCACCCGACAACGTGTCGACCTCGCACGCCACTTCCTCGAGACCACCGACTGGCCCATCGACGTGGTCGCCCACCGGGCCGGCTTCGGCACCGGCACCTCCCTGCGCCAACACCTCCACACCGCCATCGGGGTCAGCCCCCAGGCATACCGCCGCACGTTCCGCCCTCAGCAGGCGGCCGGCTAGACGGACGTACGGCCGAACGAGCGGATCCATGCGCCCAGTGGAGCCCTTTTCCGGCTCGGCACCTCCCCATCGCCCGTCCCTGCCGTCAAGCTCATGTGTTTATGCGACTGTGCACTCCCGCCGCCCCCCTCTGCCTAGCCGCAGCCGCCCTCCTCCTCCCCGTGGCCGCGTCGCCCGCGCACGCGGCGCGGGTGGCTGTCTGCGCGGGTGGTGAGGGCGACGGCTTCCCCCTCACCACCCGCATTCACGGTGGCCCGGACTCCTACGAGGCCGGGGGCGGGTACGGCACCTGGTACCTGGACCTCACGAACACCACCCGCCGTACCTGCTCCGGTGTTCACCCGGTCGTCGTGCTGATCGACGGGAAGCGCGTGCTCGCGCCCTCGCAGCCGCGGCTGGAGTTCTACGACGGGGCGCGGCCCCACCCCGTCCGCTTCGTGACGACCGACCAGGACGAGCTGGTCGGGGCCTTCGACGACGGTTTCCCGGGGTTCACCGTCGGCCCCGGAGCGACGCTCAGCGTGAAGGTGCGCCTAGCGCTCACCTCGGACACCGTGCCGAACGACGTCACCGTGAACGCGGCCGTCGTGCAGCGCCACGAGAAGGACGGCGACTGGGTCGGGCAGTCGAACGACTATCGGTTCGCCGTCGAGGGCGAAGCGGCCCCCGTGCCCGAGGTCTCGCCCTCCGAGGTCTCGCCCTCCGAACGGATCGACCGACTGCCCTTCGCCGACGAGCTCGCCCGCACCGGCCTCGCGACGGCCCGCGGAGCCGTCACCGCGACCCTCGTCCTGCTCCTCGTCGGGGGAGCGCTGCTGGTGGCGCGCAGACGGCGCTGATTCCCGGCATTTCCAGCATTCGCTGCATTCCCTTCATCGGGATTCCTCCGTGGATACCCCCGCCTTCAGGCGGGGGAGGAAAGGGACTCCTGCGGAGCAGGGCAGGGAGGCCGATTCGCCCTCTGGGCGGATCGGCGTCCATCGCCAACTGTAAGCAGATGGTCACACATTGTTGTGCTAGTTTGTGAGATGTGGCCACTCACGTGAAGCGGCCCTTCAAGTACCGCTTCTATCCGACCGATGCGCAGGCAGCCGAGCTGTCGCGCACCTTCGGGTGTGTGCGCAAGGTCTACAACCTGGCACTCGCCGCCCGTACCGAGGCCTGGGCGCGGCAGGAACGGGTCAACTACAACCAGACCTCGGCCCTGCTGACGGCGTGGAAGAAGACCGGGGAACTGGCCTACCTCAACGAGGTCTCCTCCGTCCCGCTGCAGCAGGCGCTGCGGCACCTGCAGACCGCCTTCGCGAACTATTCCTCCAAACGCGCCAGGTACCCGCGCTTCAAGGCGAAGAAGAAGTCCCGTGCGAGCGCGGAGTACACGTCCTCGGCGTTCCGGTTCCGCGACGGCCGTCTGACACTGGCGAAGATGGCTGATCCGCTGGACATCGTCTGGTCCCGTCCCCTTCCCGAGGGGGCATCGCCGACGACGGTGACCGTGAGCCGGGACAGCGCGGGACGCTGGTTCGTCTCCCTGCTGTGCGAGGACCCGTCCGTCAAGCCGCTCGCGGCCACGGGTACGGCGGTCGGCATCGATGTCGGCCTGGACCACCTGCTGACCCTTTCCACCGGGGACAAGATCGCCAATCCCCGGCATGAGCGCCGCGACCGCGAGCGTCTGGCCAGGGCCCAGCGGGAGCTGTCCCGCAAGGCCGGGGGTGATGGTGCCAACCGGCGCAAGGACCGCCAGAAGGTCGCGAAGATCCATGCCCGGATCGCTGATCGCCGGCGGGATGTGCTGCACAAGCTGACCACTCGACTCGTGCGTGAGAACCAAACGCTCGTGATCGAGGACCTGTCCGTACGCAACATGGTCAAAAACCGGAGCCTGGCCCGTGCCATCAGCGATGCCGCGTGGGCCGAGTTCCGGAGCATGCTGGAGTACAAGGCCGACTGGTACGGGCGGGAAGTGATCGCGGTGGACCGCTTCTTCCCCTCGTCCAAACTGTGCTCCCACTGCGGCAGCCTCGCCCAGGCCATGCCGCTGAACGTCCGTACCTGGACGTGTGACAGCTGCGGCACGACCCATGACCGGGACGGGAACGCGGCGAAGAACCTTCTGGCCGCCGGGCTGGCGGTGTCTGTCTGTGGAGCTGGTGTAAGACCTCAACGGAGAACTCCGGACGGGCGGTCGGCGATGAAGCAGAAAACCCCACGGCGCGAGCCGTAGGAATCCCCCTCGTTCACGAGGGGGAGGAAGTCAATCCCTGCATTCCCTCAAAATCCCGCCTGTGTCTAGGCTGGGGCTCACGCAGCACGGCGTACGGCAGGAGATCCCGCACATGGCAGAACGCAGGCCCATCGAGTCGTGGCTCACCGACATGGACGGTGTGCTCATCCACGAGGGCGTCCCGATCCCCGGCGCCGACGCCTTCCTGAAGAAGCTGCGGGAGTCCGGCAAGCCATTCCTGGTCCTGACCAACAACTCGATGTACACCCCGCGCGACCTGCACGCACGGCTGCGTCGCATGGGTCTGGACGTGCCGATCGAGAACATCTGGACCTCCGCCCTGGCCACCGCCCAGTTCCTGGACGACCAGCGGCCGTGCGGTACGGCGTACGTCATAGGGGAGGCGGGGCTTACCACCGCGCTGCACGACATCGGCTACATCCTCACCGACCACGAGCCCGACTACGTGGTGCTCGGAGAGACCCGGACCTACTCCTTCGAGGCCATGACCAAGGCCGTACGGCTCATCAACGGCGGTGCCCGCTTCATCTGCACCAACCCGGACGAGACCGGCCCCTCCCAGGAGGGCCCGCTGCCCGCGACCGGCGCGGTGGCCGCGCTGATCACCAAGGCGAGCGGCAAGAAGCCGTACTTCGCGGGCAAGCCGAACCCGCTGATGATGCGCACCGGGCTCAACACGATCGGCGCGCACTCCGAGACCAGCGCGATGATCGGCGACCGCATGGACACCGACGTCCTGGCCGGCATGGAGGCCGGGATGCAGACCTTCCTGGTGCTCACCGGCCTGACCATGCCGGAGCAGGTCGAGAACTTCCCGTACCGGCCGTCGAAGGTCGTCGACTCGATCGCGGACCTCGTCGACCGGATCTGAGACCGCGGGGGAGCACGGGAGTAGTGGCGTACGTGGCGTAACCCGTACGGAGCAGTGGTCCGGCTCAGCGGATGCGTGGGAGGGCCGTGCGGGGGAGTCTCCAGAGAGCTGGAGGTTTCACGATGCGTTCACTGAAAGTCACCTTCTGTGCGGGTGCCGCCGTCACCGTCGCCGCCCTCGCCCCGGCCGTGTACGCGGCCGACGGACACGGCGTCTCGGCGACCCCCTCGACCCCCGCCCCCGGCACCGACATCGCGCTGCGGGTCAGCGGCTGCACCGGTACGACGGCCACCGCGGCGTCGGCCGCGTTCGTCTCGGACGCGCACCTCTCCGTAGCCGGCACCGGAGCTCAAGCCGGCACCGGAGCTCAAGCCGGCACCGGAGCTCAAGCCGGCACCGGCACCGGCATCGGCGCCGCAGCCGCCGCCGACCGCACGCTCGTCGGCGAGACCCGCGTCCGCACCTCGGCACGGGCCGGCGCGTACGACGTCAAGATCACCTGCGCCGGGTCCGCCGGGTCCGCTGTCAAGGGCAGCGTCACCGTCGCGGCCAGGTCCTCCGGGCACGGCCCCCACCCCTCCACCCCCTCCGCCCATGCCTCTCCCGTCGCCCCGGTCCACGCGGGCGGCGGCGGCACCGCCCACCTCTCCTCCTCCGTGGCCGACTCCTCGGTGGCCGGCTCCTCCGTCGCCGACACGCGCGCGGCCGGCCCCGGCACCGCCCAGGCGGTGACCGGTCTCGTCCTCGCCGGTGTCGCCGCGGTGGCCGTCGCACTGCGCAGCGTCCGGCGGGGCCGAGGGACGGACTGACCCCGTGTCCGACGCCGAGCGCTCCTCCGGTACCGGACGGCTGCTCACGGGCCTGACCTGGGCGCTGCTGCTGCTCGGGCTGTGGCTGTGGGGCCGCGAGGTGACCGAGTTACGGCAGGGGACGTCGGGGTCGGCCACGAGAGACATGGCCGCGGTCGGCCGTCCCCCGGAGCCCGGCCTGCCGCCCGCCGCGAGGCCACTGCGGGACGCGCTCCCGCAGCGCGTCGACATCCCCGACCTGAACGTGCAGGCGCCGGTCGTGGGACGCGGCCTGGACGGGCGGGGCGCGATCGATCCACCGCCCTTCGACCAGGCGGGCGTCGTGGCCTGGTACGCGGCCGGAGCGAAGCCGGGGGCGGCCGGCACCGCGCTGATGGTGGGCCACGTCGACACGCGGACCCGGCCCGCCGTCTTCTACCGGATCGGCACGCTCCACCCGGGGAACAGAATCCGCGTGGCCCGCGACGACGGCAGGATCGCCGAGTTCACCGTCGACGACGTCGAGGTCGTCGACAGCGACCGCTTCGACGCCCATCGTGCCTACGGCCCCCGTCGGCCGGGCCGCGCCGAACTGCGGCTGATCACCTGCGGCGGCACCTTCGACCGCGCGAGCGGCGGCTACACGGCGAACGTGATCGTGTCGGCGTACCTGACGGGAACGGGCGTGTGAGCCCGAAGCCGCCGACCGGGCCGGTCCTCAACCGCGCGCACGCTGTAACAGCTCTCCGACAACGCCTCGGTGACCTCGTAGGCATGATTGGGTGTATGTCAGGATTAGTACTTGAACTGGCGTGAGCCAAGGGGGAGTTGGATGTACGTCAGCAGGGGGGTCATGGCTGCGCTGGGGGCGGCGCTGCTGATCACCGGGTGTTCCTCGTCGGGAGAAGGGGAGGACAACAAGCCTGACCGGCCCGAGCAGGGCGCCCGGATCACTCAACAGCCCAAGGGGACCAACCCGTTCTGGGTCAACCCGGACGGCAACGCGGCACAGCAGGTCGCCGCCTACGAGAAGACCGGCGAGAAGACGGACGCCGGGGAGATCCGCAAGATCGCCGAGCAGCCGACCGGCGAGTGGATCCTCCCGGAGAACGCGGAGCAGCAGGCCCGCGGCTTCACCGAGGCCGCCGACCAGGCCGGCCGCACCGCGCTTCTCGTCCTCTACAACATCCCGCACCGCGACTGCGGCCAGTACTCGCAGGGCGGCGCCGCCGACGGCAACGCCTACCGCGCCTGGATCGACGACGTGGCCAAGGGCATCGGCGACCGTCCCGCCACGGTGATCCTGGAGCCGGACGCCGTTCTGCACCTGGTCGACGGCTGCACCCAGGACGCGTTCCACGAGGAGCGCTACAACCTCCTGGACGGCGCCGTCACCGCGCTCAAGTCCCTGAAGAACACGAAGGTCTACCTCGACGCCGGAAACGCCGGCTGGAACGACCCCGACCGCATCCACGACCCACTGCGACGCGCGGGCATCGAGCAGGCCGACGGATTCGCCGTCAACGTCTCGAACTTCTATTCCACCGAGGACTCCATCGCCTACGGCAAGGAACTCTCGGCGAAGGTCGGCGGCAAACACTTCGTCATCGACACCGGCCGCAACGGCAACGGCCCCTACACCGAGGGCGACCAGAACGAACGCTGGTGCAACCCCCCGGGCCGCGCCCTGGGCGAGCCCCCCACGACCAACACGGCAGACCCGTTGGTGGACGCCTACCTCTGGGTCAAACGCCCAGGTGAATCAGACGGCGAGTGCAAGGGCGGCCCGAAGGCGGGCCAGTGGTGGCCCGCCTACGCCCTGAAGCTGGCCGCAGCCTCCGACTGACCCCAGTCCCCCGCGCCCCAAAGGGGCGCGGGGAACTGCGCGACCAGCCACACACAACCTGCAGACGAACTACGGCACCCGAACCCACTGCGCCTCACTGGGCGTCCCCTGATCGTCATCCACGAACAGCATGTACCACCCGCCCTGCACCAGATTCCTGCTCTTCGGCACAGTGACCGTCACCTTGTCCCCGGACGCGACGAAATCAAGCGCGATGGACCGCTGATCCACATCCGTCACATGCGTGGACGCACTGGGCCGGATCAACCGCACCTTCTTGACGGAAGACGCATGCTGCGAAGTGAACGTCCCCGACCCGCCCCGGGGAATGGTCTTCGGCCCGCCGGCCAACGACGGCCGGGAATCCCGGTACAGATAAGGCGGCGTGTAGATCTCGATCCGCTGCTCGAACTTCCCCGGCTTCGTGTTCGCCGCGTCCTCGTACAACGAGTCCGACCCGAAGAACATCACCCGCCCGTCCGGCAGCAGAATCGACCCGGAGTGGTAGTTCCGCCCCACCAGCGGATCGGCGACCCGATCGAGGGTGTTGGTGTCCGGGTGGTAGATCCGCGCCTCGAGGATGTTGGAGTCCCCACGGCCCCGATAGTCCTCGGAGCCCCCCGACACCAGAACCGTGTCGTCGGGCAGCACCGACGCCTGCGGATAGCGCGTCCCCTTCTCCAGTGACGGCCCGTCCACGAACCGTGGATCGTCCCTCTTGAGGTCGATGATCCGCGTCTTCTCACTCGACGACCTGGACTCACCGACCCCACCACCCCCGATCACCATGTACCGCTCGTCCTGCGCGGGCGCCAGCAACACCGTCCCGGAGGTCTCCATCAGCTTGGCGTCACCGAGCCCGGGCAGCTTGGTGAACTTGTTGGTGCCCACGTCCCAGATCCCCGGGTCGCGCCCCACGTCGTCCGGCCCGTATCCCGCGTTGGAACCCGAGTAGAAGACCTTCCCGTTCTGCATCAGGAACAGCGCCGGATAGGTCGGGAACTGACGCTCCTTCGGCGTGTACGTCCACTTCCGCGTCTTCGGGTCGAAGACCTCGTTCTTGCCCGGCACCAGCTGCCCGATGTCGTCGAGCCCGGAGACGCTCAGAATCTTGCCGTCGCTCAACGTCGTCAGCGTCGGATACCAGCGTGCCTCCTTCATCGGGTCGACCTTGATGTACTTCTCGGCTATGGGGTCGAACTCGTACGCGTCCCTGATCCCCTGGAAGTCCTTCTTGTCCAGCGCGAGCTTCTGCGCGATGCCGTACGTGTTGCGCGCGTCGACTCCGCTCAGGCCCTGGATGCGGTAGTTGTCCTGCGTACCCGTCTCGTACTTCGAGCCGCTCTTCTGCGCCTCGACGTAAATGCGGCCGAGACCCGGGGTGTTGCCGAGGAACTTGCCGGTCTTCTTGTCGAAGTTCTTCGTCGCCCGCTCGACGACCACCGGGTCCTTGGAGACGAAGGTCCTGCCGTTCTCCTTGCCCTTGAACTTCGTGCCGGCGGGCAGCGTGATCGGCTTGTCGGGGTTCTCGTTGTGGACGATCATCAGGCCGCCGGCCTTGGTGACGTCACCCTTCAGCTTCTCGTACCGCTTGGTGCCGCCCGCGATCAGCAGGTTGCCGTTGGCGAGCTGGGTGTGGCCGGTACAGAACAGGTCGCTCGGCGTGGGCACCTTCTTGATGGTGCGTTTCACCGGGTCCCAGATCCGGGTGTCGAACCGCTTGGCATCGAAGTTGTCCTGGTTGTTGCCGGAGCCCGCGACCAGCAGGATCTTGCCGGTGTGCAGGAGCGCCGCGTGGATGGTGTTCTGGCGGTACTCCTTCGGGAAGTCGACGATCTCCCAGTGGCCGTTGTCGGCCTTGTACTCCGGTCTGTTGATCTTGTACTGGTGGTACTGCTCCGTACTGAAGCGGTAGACCCACGGGCCGTTCATCCCGGCCAGCGCGAGAACCACCGCCGTGCCGATCGCGAGTCGACGGGCACGGCGGCGGCCGGCTCGGTCGTTCATTCCTTACGCCCTCCGAGTCCACCCAGGGCGATCTGCATGGTCTGGTCACCGCTCCCGTGCGAGGCGTTCGAGGCGTTCGAGGCATGGGAAGAGGCCCAGCTCGGCTTGTGCGCCGGCGCGTGGCCCTGCGGCGCGTACGACACCGCCAGGGCGGCGGCACCCACCGGCACCGCGTCCTGCGGCTCCGGTTCCGGCTCCGGCGTGGGCGCGGCGGGCTGCCTGCGGGCCTCCCGCAGCGTCCACCGCCAGGCGAAGATCGGCGAGGCGGTGACCAGCAGGGCGAACGAGGCCCAGATGATCATCGCGGGGTGGGCGTGCCCGAGCGTGAACCCGGCGGCGATGGACGCGCCGAAGACCATGATGAAGAACAGGTGGATCCGGAAGGTCCCGAACAGGGTGTCGGGGGAGGCGGAGTCGCCCTTGGGCGTCACCACGAAGCTGCTCTTGCGGCGCAGCACCGCGTCCATCAGCGAGCGGGCGTAGATCGGCGCGGACAGGGCCGACATGACCATGCCCGCCACACCGCCCGAACCCTCCGGCTCGTGCGGGGAGACGTTGTGCCGGCGGTTCCAGATGTACAGGCCGATCTGCAGCGCGGAGGCGTTGCCGTAGAGCATCAGCCACACGGTCGGGTCGATGTTGACGCCCGAGGCGCCCAGGCCCAGGAACAGGGCGCAGCTCAGCGCCGCGAGGATCCAGTTGAGGGCCGACATCGGGTAGAAGATGATCATCATCGTGTAGTTGAAGAGCTTGCCGGGCGGCAGTGAGTACCAGCCCTTCCAGTACTGCTTGAGGATGGTCTCGTAGGTGCCCCGCGACCAGCGCAGCTGCTGGGTGAAGAAGTCCGTCCAGGCGTTCGGGCCCTCACCGACGGCGAGCACGTCCGGCGTGTAGACCGACCGCCACTTCTTGCCGGTCGCCGGGTTCTTGTGGCGGTGGATCTCGAAGCCGGTCGCCATGTCCTCGGTGATCGAGTCGTACAGGCCGCCGATCTGCTTGAGCGCCTTGATGCGTACGGCGTTCGAGGTGCCCACGAACATGGGGGCGCCGTAGAAGTTGCCCGCACGCTGGATGAGGGCGTGGAAGAGGAACTGCTGGGACTCGGCGGCCTTGGTGACGAACGTGTCGTAGTTGCCGTAGACCTGCGGGCCGATGACGAAGCCGACGTCCGGGTCGCGGAAGAAGCCGAGCATCCGCTCCAGGTAGTTGGGCAGCGGCACGTGGTCGGTGTCGACGGAGGCGAAGTAGTCGTAGTCGTCGCCGTGCGCGTCGAGCCAGGCGTTGTAGTTGCCATGCTTGGTCTTGGCGCGGTGCGGGCCCGTGGGCCGGTTCCACTTCTCGATGCCCTTGCGGGAGAAGTGGTGCACGCCGAGGCGCTCGCAGACCGCCTTCACCTCGGGGTCGTTGCCCTCGTCGAGGAGCCAGACGTGCAGAAGCCCCCGGTGGCGCAGCCTGACGGCCGCCTCCAGGGTCTTCGTCACCATCTCCAGGGGCTCCTTGCCTGGCACGAAGGAGGTCAGGAAGGCGACTCTCGTGCCGGTCTCCGGGACCACCGGGATCGGGTCGCGGGCGACCAGCGTGGCGTGCGCGTTGGACAGCACGTTCATGCAGCGGAAGAACTCGATCAGGCCGATCGCGACCAGCATCACCATGTCGAGCGCGGGCAGCCAGTCGAAGGCCGGGTAGTCCCGTTCGGTCCAGTGCTCGGGCTGCAGCAGCCAGGCGAGCAGGACCAGGGAGAGCAGTGGCGCGGCGCCCAGCATCAGCGCGGCCCGGATCCGGTGCGGCTCCTGGGAGAGCAGCGAGCGGTAGCGCACCTTGTAGGGCTTGGTCGGGTCGGGCTGGGTGAGGGGGCCGGCCAGTCGGCTGTAGTGCTCGTAGTCGTATCTCGGCAGCGTCTTGCTGATCCGGCGGAACGAACCGGTCCCCCCGGTCCGGTTCGTGTCCAGCCTGAGCTGCCTGGTTTGTGACGGGTCGAAGTTATGCCGGGCGCCCGTCGGCGTCGACGTCATGAGTCATCCCCCCACACGCAGATTCCACCGCGTGTCGTCGTTGTCTTCCTACGCCTGCCGCAGCCCCCCTCGGCTTTTCGCAGGCGCCTCATCGGCAAAGTCACCTGTTCCGTGTCATTCCTCCCTGAAGACACGGAAGCGCGACGTTCCGGTTGCGGATGCCCCCCTCGGCATCTTGTTCGCGAACGGGGCCCCTCTCCCCGCAAGTCGCGCAACCGGATGCATGCCCCCAACTGCCGCGCATCCACAGCAGCTTGAGAGCCAGGGTTCTACGGTGTTCAGCATGATCGCAAGACGCGAAACGCGGTGTTTACCGGTCATACGCGCTCATTGTTGCGCGTGTGGGGCCCTTATAGCTGCGGTATGGACGGTAGTGGACAATCGTGCACGAATGTGATCGAAATGGTCTCTTATGGCGTTCTCTGCCCGAACGGAGTCGCCCGATCGAACGGCATCAACGATCTCTCGATGTTGCCGGCATGTGACCTTCGGATCCCGCGGAACGTCCACCAGATCAGTGCGTACGCGATGGAACGCGTCCCAGAACGCCTCCAGGACCTCGCTCAGCAGAGCGTTGTCCAGCCCCCGGTAGAGGGTGGCGTGAAAGGCGCGGTCGGTCTCCGCGAAACCGTCCCCCTGCGCGGCCCGCTCCTCCATGCGGTCGACGAGTGCGTCCAGCTCGCCGATGTCGCCGTCGGGGATCCGCCCCGCGAGCCGGGAGATCAGCCCCGTCTCCACCGCCTCACGCAGTTCGAGCAGCTGGAGCAGGCTGTCCTCGCCCCGGTAGTGCCCGGCGACCGTACGGAAGGTGAGGCCCTCGATCATGGGGGCGAACGTCATCGGGCCGACGTAGGTGCCGAAGCCGTGCCGGATCTCGACGATGCCCATGGCCTGGAGCGCCTTCAGCGCCTCCCGCACCGAGTTCCGGCTCGCCCCGAGGAACTCCATCAGTTCGGGCTCGGTCGGCAGCGGGGCCCCGGAGGCCAGCCGCCGGTCGACGATCAGCTTCTTGATGCGCTCCTGGAGGTCACGGGCTGCCATGGCGAGAGAGTATCCGGCCAAACGAGAAACGGGCCCCTCGTTCGTGCGAGGAGCCCGTCCTGTCGGGGGTGTGGGTGGCGGAGCCCCCACAGGGCGCGGCGCCAGCCGCGCAGAAGCAGCGATGGCGAGTCGCGTCCGCGCTTTTTGCGGACGTGCCTCGCCATCGCCATCGTGCGCCGCCAGGGACTCGAACCCCGGACCCGCTGATTAAGAGTCAGCTGCTCTAACCAACTGAGCTAGCGGCGCCTACTGACGCCGTAACTCTACCGGACGTCGAAGGGTGCTCCGGACCACCGTCCGGGGCCCGATCGCCCTCCGGTGACCCCCGTACATCATTCGGACCGTCAACATGCGCGTGGCGATACCAGTTGAGAAACTGGCGAACGTGTACAGGCGCGGACATTTCCACCTGGAGTGTGAAGGGAATCGCATGGAGACTCCGGTATTCGAGGAATTCGATCCCGAGAGCGACTGCGACTGCCCGGGACGCGCTTTCCGGCGTCGCGCCCTGCCGCATTCCCCGGTCGGCCGCACCGCCGTCCACCGCATTCTGATCATCGCGGCCGCCGCCTCCACGGCGCTCGGCGCGGGCCATGCCGTACCGGCTCTCGCCGCCCCGCACGCTCTCACCCGGTTCGGCTTTCCCGCAGGTGACGAGCCTGATACCCCGCAAGGCGGCAAGGCTCCGCTGCACGGCCGCGCCGGGACGTCGAGCCGGCCGACGGACCCGGTCAGGACGCCCCCGACGACCCGTGCGGAGATCATCACGCGGGCGAGGGAATGGGTCGCGGCGAAGGTGCCGTACAGCATGAGGGCCTACTGGTCCGACGGTTACCGGCAGGACTGCTCGGGCTTCGTGTCGATGGCCTGGAACCTGCCGGGAAACGAATGGACGGGCAGCCTCCATCAGTACGGCGAACGGATTTCCAAGGAGGAACTCCAGCCCGGCGACATACTGCTCTTCCATAATCCGGCGAACCCCCAGAACGGCTCGCACGTGGTCCTTTTCGGCGGCTGGACGGACTACAGGCACAGGTCCTACATGGGCTACGAGGAGGCGCGCCCCTACGCCCGCACGCGGGCCACTCCGTATCCCTATCGGAGCAACTCGCACCGGTATGTCCCGTACCGCTACAAGGGGCTCACGGCGGAGGCTGCGGGCGAGGAACCGGCCGAGGACGACGGGACAGAGGAGCCGACCGGGGGTGCCGGGCCGGCCGACGATGGTGTGACGGTCACGGCGCTCTCGGGGGACGCGGCATACGGGCCGGGGCGCGCCACGGCTGTGCGGGTCCCGGAGTACCCGGGCCGGGCCAAGTTCCGGCCCGGTGCTCGGAACGCGTATGTCACCCAGTTGGGCAGGCAGCTGGTGAAGAAAGGATTCGGCAGGTACTACACGGCAGGTCCGGGGCCGCGCTGGGGCGAGGCGGACCGGCGAGCGGTCCAGGCGTTCCAGCGCACCCAGGGCTGGCGCGGCGGAGCGGCGGACGGCTACCCGGGGCCGGAGACCTGGCGGCGGCTCTTTTCCTGACGCATCTGACGCATCTGACGCATCTGACGCATCTGGCGCGGAGGCTGGAGGCACGCATGAGTACGACCACTTCACCGACTCCCGAGCCCGAGGGGCCGTCCCGGCCGGCCCGGCTCATCCAGAACGAGGTGACCACCGAGATCCCCGTCCACCTGCTCTTCCGCGACGACCCCGACCACCTTGGGCCGGTGCCGGTCAGGCCCGCCGTGGTGGGGAGCCGGCAGGGCACGGGTGAGCAGCCGCGCCTGCGGCGGTCGGTCCCGGCGAAGGCGCGGGTGGTGGCCGAGGTCGATCCGGCGCTGGTGGAGCGGCCCGCGCGGGTGTTGCCGGGAATGGTGGGGCTGTTCGCCGGGGCCTGTGGGGTGGCCGGATGTGTGGCCACCTCGTGGTGGGCGGGCGCGCTGCCGCCGGTCGTGGTGGAGGCGCTGCGGCTGCCGGCCTCCGCGGGGGCCGGGCTCGGTCCGGCGCAGTGGGCGGCGTACACCGGGGCGGGCGCGCTCGGGCTGTTCGGGTTCGGCGGGCTGGCGCGCGGCCGCACCGGGCGGGCCTGGGTGCTCGATCTCTTCGGCCGCTACCGGGGGACGGTCCGGCGCACCGGCCTGCTGTGGGTGAATCCGCTGCTGTTGCGGCAGCGGGTCGATGTGCGGCTGCGGCACTGGCGCAGTGAGCCGATGCCGGCCGCCGACGGCAACGGGGTGGCGCTGCGGGTGGTGGTCCTCGTGGTGTGGCGGGTGCGGGACACCGCGCGGGTGACGCTCGGGGTCGAGGACCACGAGACGTATCTGCGCGAGTGCGTCGAGGCGGCGCTCGCCCGGGTGCCGGTGGGGATGCCGGGGAGCGCGCGGGCCTCGGTGGACGCGACGGGGGAGGCGCTGACCCGGCTGGTCGTGGCGGACGCGGGGGCGGTCGGCCTGGAGGTGTTCTCGGTGCGGCCGGTCCGGGTGGAGTACGCGCCCGAGGTCGCCGCGGCGATGCACCGTCGCCGTATCGCCGCGCTGGACGCACAGCACCGGGCGAGCGTGCTCACGTCGGTGGTCGACTCGGTGGAGGACACGGTGACGCGGCTGACGATGCGGGGGCTGGTGGAGCTGGATGACTACGAACGCAAGGTGCTGGTGAAGGACTTGACGGTGGCGTTCTGCGCGGGGCGCGGAGAAACGAGCCCCTGATTGGTATGGACATGTTCAAGTAGCGGTCATAAATTGAGACTTGGTCTAGACCTGCACGGCTCACGGAACCTCCCCACACGTTCTCCAGGAGCGGCAGCATGCGCAAAAAGACCAAGTGGTACGCCGCCGTGCTCGGGCTCACCACGGCGGGGGCCTTCGTGCTCTCCGCCGGAGGCGCGAGCGGCCACGGCTACACCGACCTCCCCGTCAGCAGGCAGAAGCTGTGCCAGAACGGCTCGGTGACCAACTGCGGCGACATCCAGTGGGAGCCGCAGAGCGTCGAGGGCCCCAAGGGCTTCCCCGCCTCCGGGGCGGCCGACGGCCGGCTCTGTTCCGGCAACAACACGCGCTTCGCCCAGCTCGACAGCCCGCGCGCCCCGTCGGGCGGCGCCTGGCCGACCACCCGGGTCTCCGGCGGCCAGAGCTACACGTTCCGCTGGCAGTTCACGGCGATGCACGCCACGACCGACTTCACGTACTACGTCACCAAGCCGGGCTGGAACCAGAACCACAACCTGGCCCGCTCCGACCTCAACCTCACCCCGTTCCTGACCGTCCCCTACGGCGGTCAGCGTCCCCCCTCCACCCTCTCCCACAGCGGCCGACTGCCCTCCGGCCTGTCCGGCCACCACGTCGTCCTCGCGGTCTGGACGATCGCCGACACGGGCAACGCGTTCTACGCCTGCTCGGACGTGACCTTCTGATCGGTGTCTCGGGTAGGGTCCGCGTCCCATGGACGCCCTTTTCAACATCGTCATGCCGCTCTTGATCGCCCTGCTGGTGTGGGGCGGGTTCGCACTCGTACGGCGGACCCGGGAGCGGCGGGCCGCCTGGGAGAGCGGGCTCACGGCACCGGCCCGAGTGGTGCGCGCCTGGGCCACGACCCAGATGGTCAACAACGTGGCCCGGCGCGTGCAGTGGCACGAGTACGACTACACGACCGGCGACGGTCTCGCGGTCCGCTTCAAGGAGAGCGGCGGGCCGCGGGACCGTGCGGTCGGCGAGGAGGTCCTCGTGTACTACGTGGCGGGGGATCCGGAGAAGGCCACCGCGTCCGCGCCCCAGCCCGGCAAGGACACCGCCGGTGCCGTGTTCGGGCTGTTCTTCATCGGTGCGGCCGTCATAGCGATCCTGTACGCGTGGGCGACGATGCCGGAACTCTGAGCTTCACTTGAGTCACACCCCGAGGTCCGACGGGTACGGTCCCTGCACACCGGCCGCTCAGGCCGGCGCACGGACCTCGGGGGAGTTCATGGAAGTCTTCTTCTACATCGTGCCGATGCTGATCATCGCGATCGTCGTGTTCGCCGCCGTCTCGGTGACCGGTCGTACCCGGCAGGTCAGCCAGGCCTGGAACAGCGGTCTCACGGCCGAGGCGCGCTGTCTGCGGTCGTACACGACGACCAGCGGCGGCGGTGGTGACAGCTCCGTGCACACGACGCTGCACCACGTCTACGAGTTCGTCACCCGCGAGGGCCGCCCCGTCCGGTTCGAGGAGAAGAACGGGCCGGGAACGATCGTCGAGGGCGACATCGTCACCGTGTTCTACACGGCGGACCGGCCCGAGCGCGCCACGGCCCACACCCCGGCGCGCGGGAAGCTGGCGGCGAGCACGGGCTGCATGCTGGTGTTCTTCGGAGTGGTCGTCGCCTTCTGCGTCTTCTTCATGGTCACCGCCCACCTGATGTTCTCGGCCGAAGGCGACTTCCTCCTGCCGTGACCATCCACATCTGACGGTACGTCAATTACCGTGCGCCCCCATGGAGTCCACAAGGGGTACCGTCGCCGAACTCGTGGCGGCGCGGTGGGGCGACCAGCGGCCGGGGCTGTGGTTCGAGGAGAAGGTGCTGACCCAGCACGAGGTGGCCGCGGGCGCCGCGGCCCGCGCCGCACTGCTGGCCGACCTGCTGCCGCCGGGCGCGGAGCCGCACGTGGGGGTCCTCCTCGACAACACCCCGGAGTTCCCGCTGTGGCTGGCGGCGGCGGCCCTCGCGGGCGCCGCGATCGCCGGGATCAATCCCACCCGGCGAGGCCCGGAACTGGCCCGCGACATCCTCCACACCGAGTGCCGGATCCTGGTCACCGAGCGGGCCCACCTGCCCCTCCTCGACGGCCTCGACCTGCCCGGCACACGCTTCCTCGTCACCGACACCGAGGCCTACGACGACCTGCTCGCCCCCTACGCCGACGCCCGCCCCGACGCCTCCCGCGCCACCCCGGCCGACCGTCTCCTGCTGTACTTCACCTCCGGCTCGACCGGCGCCCCCAAGGCGGCCCTGTGCTCCCAGGGCCGTCTGGCCGCAGCCGGGCGCTCCCTGGCCGGGCAGTTCGGGGTCGGGCCGGACGACGTGCACTACGTCTGTATGCCGATGTTCCACGGCAACGCAGTGATCGCCGACTGGGCGCCCGCGCTGGCGGCCGGGGCGGGGGTGGCCCTGCGCCGACGGTTCTCGGCCTCCGGCTTCCTCGCGGACGTACGGCGGTACCGGGCGACGTACTTCACCTACGTGGGCCGGGCCGTCCAGTACCTCCTGGCCACCGAGGCGCGGCCCGACGACCGGGACCATCCCCTGCGGCTCGGCTTCGGCACCGAGGCGGGCGCCGTGGACGCGGCGGCCTTCGAGCGGCGGTTCGGGGTGCGGCTGGTGGAGGGGTACGGCTCGTCGGAGGGCGGGGCGGCGATCCAGTGGGTGCCGGGGACACCGGCGGGGGCGGTCGGGCCGGCGGCCCCCGGACTGCTGGTGCTCGACCCGGAGACCCGTCAGGAGTGCCCGCCGGCCGTCTTCGACGCGGCGGGGCGGCTGTTGAACGGCGACGAAGCCATCGGTGAGCTGGTGAACACGGGCCCCAGCCCCTTCGAGGGCTACTGGCGCAATCCGGTGGCGGACGCCGAGCGACGCAGAGCGGGCGGGTACTGGACCGGTGACCTCTTCTACCGGGACGACGACGGCTTCCTGTACTTCGCGGGCCGCACCGACGACCGGCTGCGCGT
This sequence comes from Streptomyces sp. NPDC002888, assembly GCF_042888465.1. Taxonomy (NCBI): domain Bacteria; kingdom Bacillati; phylum Actinomycetota; class Actinomycetes; order Kitasatosporales; family Streptomycetaceae; genus Streptomyces; species Streptomyces sp. NPDC002888. The sequence continues at coordinate 232,092 of NZ_JBIAPU010000013.1, forward strand.
CGACAGCGAGAACCTGGCCGCGGCGATGATCGAGAACATCCTCGCCCGCTACGGCGGCGCCGAGGCGGTCGCGGTGTACGCGGTGCCGGATCCGGTGACCGGGGACCAGGTGATGGCGACGATCGCCGGGGACTTCGAGCCCCGGTCCTTCGCCGCGTTCCTTCGCGCCCAGCCGGACCTGGGGACGAAGATGGCGCCCCGGTTCGTGCGGGTGGTGGAGCGGATGCCGGTCACGGCCACGAACAAGATCCACCGGGCGCAGCTCAGGAGGGAAAGCTTCCGGTGCGCCGACCCGGTGTGGTGGCGGCCGCCGGGGGAGCGCGCGTACCGGAGACTGACCGAGGAGGACGCCGAAGGGCCCCTCGTGTCCACGAGGGGCCCTTCATCTGTGCGCCGCCAGGGACTCGAACCCCGGACCCGCTGATTAAGAGTCAGCTGCTCTAACCAACTGAGCTAGCGGCGCATGACTCTCGCCTTCCGCTCTCCGCGGTTGGCGACAAGAAAAATACTACCTGGTCCGGGGCGGTGCTTTTGACCACGCTCCAGGGCAGGGCCTAGAGGGCCAGCGACAGCAGCACCGGCGCCGCGCCACGGTTCAGTCGGTCCGCCGCCCGGCGCAGCCGGTGGGCGTGTTCGACCGGGAGGGAGAGGGCGAGGCAGCCGACCGACGAGCCCGCCGTGATCGGGACCGCCGCGCAGACCGTGCCGATCGCGTACTCCTGGAGGTCGAGGACGGGCACGGTGGGTGCCTGGGACTCCAGGCGGGAGAGCAGGAGCTTGTCACTGGTGATGGTGCGCGAGGTGAGGCGGGCCATCTTGTGCCGGGAGAGATGGTCACGGCGGCCGTTGTGGTCGAGCTGGCCGAGCAGGCTCTTGCCGACCGCGGTGGCGTGGGCGGAGTAGCGGAAGTCCACCCACTCGTTGACCGCGGGTGTGGCCGGGCCGGCCGCGTACTGGGTAACCTTGACCTCGCCGTCGACGTACCGGCTGATGTAGACGGCGGCGCCCACGGAGTCGCGCAGCCGGTCGAGGGTGTGCTGGAGGTGCTCGCGCACGGCCTGGTCGTGGCCGTGGGCGGAGCTCAGGCGGGTGAGTGAGTCACCGGTGACGTACGTCCCGTCGGCGACCTGCGCGACGTACCCCTCGCGGCGCAGCATCAGCAGGAGGGTGGTCAGCCGCTCCCTGCCGAGGCCGGTCCGGCGTGCGAGTTCGGCGTCGGTGACGCCGGTGGAGTGTCGTGCCACTGTCTCCAGGACGCGCAGGGCGTCCTGGGCCGAGTGGTACGGCGCGGTCGGCTCGTGCTTCAGCGCCACGGTTGTCCCCCTGCGGTCGCTTTCTGGGCCGTGATCCGGACAGCGGATCCCCTCCACGATAGCTGTCAAACGGCCGGTGTGGAGTGGTTGTTGGCGAGATTGTGGCCCTCGCTCGACCCCCTCAACTGCGGCACTGACCCGTTGGCATATGCCGCCGTCAAGGACCGGCCCCGAGACCTGGAGTGACGCTACCGACGCGTCGCGTAATTACAGGATCGCGCTGAGGAATTCCCGGGTCCTCTCCTGCTCCGGGTCGCTGAAGATCTTCTCGGGCGGACCCGACTCGATGACCCGGCCGGAGTCGAACATCAGTACCTGGTCAGAGATGTCCCGGGCGAAATTCATCTCGTGGGTCACGCAGAGCATCGTGATGTCGGTGGTGCGGGCGATGTCACGGAGCAGGTCGAGGACACCCGCGACCAGCTCCGGGTCCAGCGCGGAGGTCACCTCGTCGAGGAGCAGCACCTGCGGCCGCATCGCCAGCGCTCGCGCGATCGCCACCCGCTGCTGCTGGCCGCCGGAGAGCTGGGAGGGCCGGGCGTCGCACTTGTCGGCGAGGCCGACCAGGTCGAGCAGTTCGCGGGCGCGCGCCTCCGCCTCGTCCTTGGACAGGCCGAGCACGGTCACCGGGGCCTCGGTGAGGTTGCGCAGGACGGTCATGTTCGGGAACAGGTTGAACTGCTGGAAGACCATCCCGATCTTCTTGCGGACCTCGCGACACTGCTTGTCCGACGCCGGGAAGAGCCGCTGCCCGTCGACGGTGATCGTGCCCTCGTCGGGCTTGGTCAGCGTCATCAGCAGCCGCAGGATCGTGGTCTTGCCCGACCCGGACGGTCCGATGAGGGTGACGTGGCGGCCCGCCTGCACCGAGAAGTCCAGGTGGTCGAGGACGGTGTTGCTCCCGAACCGCTTGGTCACCTGTTCCAGGCGGATCAGCTCGCTCGGGGTCGTATGGAGGTCGGTCGGCTGCTTCGAGGTGTCAACGGACAAGGCGTCGCTCCAGGGTGCGCAGGAGAAGGGAGGCCAGATAGGAGATGACGATGAAGGCCACGCCGATCACCGTGAGGGGCTCCGTGAACTGGAAGTGCTGCTGGGAGAAGAGCCGTGCCTGGCCGAGCATGTCCAGGATGGTGATCACCATCAGCAGCGGCGTGTCCTTGAGCATCGAGATGACGTAGTTGCCGAGCGCGGGGACGACCCTGCGGATCGCCTGCGGCAGGATCACCGAGGTCCACGTCCGCCGTCGCGACAGGTTCAGCGCCGTCGCGGCCTCCCACTGGCCGGGGGGCACCGCCTCGATGCCGGCCCGGTAGACCTGCATCGTGTACGTCGAGTAGTGCAGCCCGATCCCGATCACACCGGTGGTCAGCGCCGAGAGGGTCACGCCCCACTCGGGCAGCACGTAGAACAGGAAGAACAGCTGGACCAGCAGCGGGGTGTTGCGCACGAACTCCGTCACGACCCCGACGGGCCAGCGCACGAAGCGGCTCGGCGTGCGCATCAGCAGCGCCCACACCAGCCCGAGGACGAACGAGATCAGCGAGCCGAGTGCCAGCGCCTGGAGGGTGACCAGCAGGCCGTCCCAGAACTGCGGCATGAAGTCGGCCACGGCGTTCCAGTCCCACTTCATCAGGCACCACCGCCCACGCCGATGGGACCGGGTTCCGTGACGACCTTGCGCTCCGGCGCCTTCCCGACGTTCGCCTTCAACCGCGTCTCAAGACCGCGCATCACCCGGGTGAGCAGGAACGCGATCACGAAGTAGATCAGCAGGATGTACGTGTAGATCTCCGCGCTCTCCTGCAGCGCCAGGCGTACCAGGTTGCCGCTGAACGCCAGGTCGCCCATGCCCATGATCGACACCAGCGCGGTGCCCTTGAGCAGCTCGACGAGCAGGTTGGAGAACGGCGGGATCATCTCCGGCACCGCCTGCGGCAGCAGGATCAGCCGCAGCCGCTGCCAGGGCGTGAAGCTGAGCGCGATCCCGCCCTCCTTCTGCGCCGGGTCGACGGCGACCAGTGCGCCGCGCACGATCTCCGCGCCGTACGCGCCGTAGGTCAGCCCGAGCGCCAGCGTGCCCGCCCACAGGGGCACCAGCTGCCAGCCGAAGGCGGGTGGCAGCACGAAGAACACCCAGAAGATCATCACCAGGGCCGAGGTGCCGCGGAACACCTCCGTGTAGAAGCCCGCGAGGAAGCGGACGATCCACAGCCGGTGGACGCGCGCGACGCCGACCACGAAGGAGACGCCGGCGGCGAGCAGCGAGCTGAGGACGAGCAGCTGGATGGTGATCCATACGCCCTTGAGTACGAGTTCCCAGAGTCCCGAAGTCATCCGCCGCACAGCTCCTTCGCGGTCAGATCGGTCATCTCGGCCTTGGTGAAGCCGAAGGGCTTGAGGATCCGGAAGAGCTCGCCGCTCTTCTTCAGCTTCCGCAGCTCGACGTTGAAGGCGTCGCGCAGCTTCGTCTCGGTCTGCCGGAACGCGAAGGCGCCCCCGTCGACGTGCGGTTTGCCGTCCACGAGCGGCGTGAACGGCTTGGTGGACTCGGCCTTACTGGACTTCTTCACCACCTCACGGGTGGTGAGCGCCGTACCGGCGAACACGTCGACGCGTCCGGCCTCGACGGCGTTCAGGCCCGCGACCTGGTCGGGGACGATGAGGATGTCGCCCTCCTTGTACCCCGCGTCGACGGCGTACTGGATCTCGGCGTACCCGGTCCCGGTGGCGAACTTCGCCTTCTTCTCGACGACGTCCTGGTAGTTGTGCAGGCCCTTGGGGTTGCCCTTGCGCACGATGAAGGAGTCGAGCATCTGGTAGTCGGGGTCGGCGAAGATGACCTGTTCACAGCGCTCGGGAGTGACGTACATCCCGGCCGCGACCGCGTCGAACTGCTGGGAGTTCAGGCCGGGTATGAGCGAACCGAACTCGGTCGGCACGGGTTGCACCCTGTCCACCCCGAGCCGCTTGAAGACGGCCTTGGCCAGTTCGGGCGCCTCCCCGGTGAGCTGCCCGTCCCTGTCGATGTACCCGAACGGGATCTCACCGGCGATCCCGAGCCGTACGACACCCTGCGCCCGCAACCTGTCGAGCAGGTCACCGCCTTCCACGCCGGACGCGTTGGCCACGCGAGAGCAGCCGGCGGCGCCCAACGCGCCGAGCGCCGCGACCCCCGCGAGCAGCGACCGGCGAGTGGGCCCGAAGTCGGGTTCGGGGCTTCTCCGTGGACTGTGTGGACTTCTGAGTGGTGGAGCCATGGGCGCGCGGCTACCCGACGACATGGCACTTATGCAGATCTTTTCAAGCCCCGCACGACGTGCGGGCACCCTTGACCGCGGCGGCGTCGGGCACTCCCATGGAGGACATGGCTGATCGCTTCATCGAAGTCTCGCTGGTCACACGCGACATCCACTGCACGGCCAAACTCCTGGACGACCGTGCCCCGGTCACCTGCGCGACGGTCTGGGACGCCCTCCCTCTCGCCGGTGACGTCTACCACGCAAAATACGCACGCAATGAGATCTACGCCCTTTTCCCGCCTTTCGCGACATCAGAACCACCTCTGGAGAATCCGACGGTTACTCCCATTCCGGGGGATCTCTGCTATTTCTCCTTCGCCGGGGCGGAGCTGGGCACGAAGGCGTACGGCTACGACCGCGAGGTCCGCCCGGGCGCGACGCTGGTGGACCTGGCCCTGTTCTACGAGCGCAACAACCTGCTGCTCAACGGCGACGTGGGCTGGGTGCCCGGCATCGTGTGGGGTCAGGTCGTGGAAGGCCTGGAGGAGATGGCCGCCGCCTGCAACGACCTGTGGCGCTCGGGCGCGGCGGGGGAGACGCTCAGCTTCCGCCGGAGGTGACCCCCGCCTCGTACAGCGCGTGAGCCGCGCGCAGGACGAGGTCGTCGCGGTGGCGGGCGGCCACGAGTTGGAGGCCCACCGGGAGGCCGTCGCCGTCCGTGCCCACCGGGACGCTCGCCGCGGGCTGTTGGGTCAGGTTGAAGGGGTAGGTGAAGGGGGTCCAGCCCGTCCAGCGGTGCAGGCCCGAGCCCTTCGGTACCTCCGCGTCCGCCTCGAACGCGGTGATCGGCAGGGTCGGCGTGACGAGCAGGTCGTAGGTGTCGTGGAAGCGGCCCATGCGGCGGCCGAGTTCCATGCGGATGTCCACCGCCGTCAGGTAGTCCAGGGCGGTGTAGCGGGCGCCCCGTGCGCAGATCTCGCGGAGGCCGGGGTCCAGAGACTCCCGCTGGACAGGGGTCAGATGCTGGGCCACGCGGGCCGCGCCGCTGAACCACAGGGTGTGGAAGGCCTCGACGGGGTCCGTGAAGTCCGGGTCGGTCTCCTCGACGTACGCGCCGAGGGCCGCGAGCCGCTCCACGCCCCGCCGTACCGCCGCCGCGACCGCCGGCCGCACCGCCACCTGACCGCCGAGCGAGGGCGAGTACGCGACCCGCAGCCCGTGCACGCCCTCTCCCAGCACGCCCGAGTACGGCCGGCCGGTCGGCTCCAGCGCCGACCAGTCCCGGGAGTCCGGCGCGGCGATCACGTCCATCAGCAGCGCCGCGTCCACCGCGTCGCGGGTCATGGGGCCGACGTGCGCAAGGGTGCCGAAGGCGCTGGCGGGGTAGAGCGGCACCCGGCCGTACGTCGGCTTGAGCGCGAAGATCCCGCAGAACGCGGCCGGGATGCGCACACTGCCCCCGCCGTCCGTGCCCAGCGACAGCGGTCCCGCGCCGAGCGCCACCGCGGCCGCGCTGCCCCCGCTGGAGCCGCCCGCGGTGCGCGAGGGGTCGTGCGGGTTGCGGGTCACGCCCGTCAGCGGCGAGTCCGTGACGCCCTTCCAGCCGTACTCGGGTGTCGTCGTCTTGCCCAGGAAGACGGCGCCGTGCTCGCGCAGGCGGGCGACGGACGGGGCGTCCTCGTCCCAGGACCCCGTCTCCGACACGGCTTTCGAGCCGCGCAGGGTCGGATGGCCGCGCAGCAGCAGGATGTCCTTGACCGTGACGGGAACCCCGTCCAGCAGGCCCGTCGGCTCGCCCCGCCGCCAGCGTTCCGCCGACGCCCGCGCCTGCGCGAGCGCCTCCTCGGGGAGGAGCCGGACGAACGCGTTCACCTCCGGCTGGATCCGCTCGGCCCGCTCCAGGGCCGCCCGGACCGCCTCCACGGGGCCGAACTCGCCCGCGCGATAGCCGTCGATCAGTTCTGCGGCGGTGAAGTCGGTGAGTTCCGTCATGCGCCCTCCCGGGACGGTCAGTGGCCTGGTACGTACCCGCGCTTCTTGTCGACGACGTTCGTCAGCGGTTTCCCGGCCGCCCAGCGCTCGAACAACTCCAGGAACTGCACGGCGAGTTCGTCCCGCCAGCCGATCGTGTCGCCGCTCATGTGCGGGGACACGATCAGGCCCGGCACCTGCCACAACGGGCTGTCGGGGGCGAGGGGTTCGGTGGTGAAGACGTCCAGCGCCGCGCCCGCGATCCACCGCTTGGCGAGCGCCTCGGCGAGCGCGTCCTCGACGACCAGTTGCCCGCGGCCGACGTTGACGAAGCAGGCGGACGGCTGCATCACGCCGAAGCGGCGGGTGTCGAACATGCCGTAGGTGTCGTCGGTGAGCGGCGCGGCCGCGATGACCCAGTCGGCGCGGGCCATCAGCCGGTTCAGGTCGTCGGGTCCGTGGATGCCGGTGCGCGGGACACGGCCGACGATCGCCGTCGTCACGCCGAGCGCCTTCAGCGTACGGGCGATCGCCCGGCCGATCGGCCCGGAGCCGACCACGCAGGCGCGGGTACCGGAGACCCGCCGGGTCTCGCGGTGCCGCCACTCGCGCCGGCGCTGCAGCTCCCACGTCCGGGGCAGATCCTTCGCCATCGCCAGGACGAGGGCGGCGACGTACTCGGCGATCGGCTCGTCGAAGATGCCGCGCGCATTGGTCACCACCGTGTCGGACACGGCGAGTTCCGGACACATCAGATGGTCCACGCCCGCGCTCGCGGTGTGCACCCAGCGTGGTCGCGGCCCCTCGCCCGGCCACGCCTCGCGCACCGCGTGCGAGGCGAAGTCCCAGACCAGCAGCACGTCGGCCTGCGGAAGCCGCTCGGCGAGGGTGTCGGCGTCCGCGTGCACGATGCGCGCGCGTCCGGTGAGGCGGCCGAGACGGGGGAGGGGATCGGCGTCGAGAACGAGCAGGGTGGGTGCGGTCATCGGGATGGGCGTTCCTCACGGAGTGACCAAGTGTCTGACATGCACGGATTGACCACGCTCGCACCCGAACCTACCTTCGTCAACACGGGCGAGCGTACGGTCCGTTGTCCCTCCGTCTCTCACGGTGAGGCCGGTGCCTGCCATGGACATCACTTTTCTCGGCGGCCCTCGCTCCCAGCGCGGTGTCGGTGTCGTCGCTCCCTTCGACTTCGCACTCGACCGCGAGCTGTGGCGATGGGTGCCGGACGAGGTCTCTCTGCACCTCACACGCACGCCGTTCGTGCCGGTCGAGGTGAGTCTGGATCTCGCCCGCCGGGTGAGCGAGCACGAGACGCTGGGCGAGGCGGTGCGCACGCTGATCGCCGTCGCGCCCGAGGCCGTCGCCTACGCCTGCGCATCGGGCAGCTTCGTCGGCGGGACCGCCGGGGAACGGGCCATGTGCGAGACGATGACCCGGGCGGGCGCGGTGCCGTCCGTGACGACCTCCGGGGCGCTCCTGGAGGCGCTGGCGGAACTCCGCGTACAGCGGGTGGCGCTGGTCACGCCGTACACGGAGTCGGTCACCCGGGCCCTGGAGGCGTATGTGGCCCAGGCGGGCGTACGGGTCACCGGCCGCGCGTACATGGGCCTGACTCGGCACATCTGGAAGGTCCCCTACCGGGACGTGGTGGCCATGGCGCGCCGGGCGGTACGGCCGGGAAGCGCCGATGCCCTGTTCATCTCCTGCACCAACCTGCCCACGTACGACGTGATCCCTCAGCTGGAGGCCGAACTGCGTATACCGGTCATCTCAGCCAACCAGGTCACGATGTGGGCGGCGCTGCGCCTGCTGGGTACCCGAGCCGTGGGGCCGTATCAGGCGCTGATGGACGAGTCGGCGCGGGCGTGGCCCGCACTGCCCGAAGAACAGCAGGAAGGCTGGACATGACCGCACTCGGATTCCTCTACCCGGGCCACTCCGCAGAGGACGACTATCCGCGCATCGAGCAGCTCCTGGGCAGTGACATCCGGCTGGACCTCGTCCACACGGACATCGGCGAGGACGCGCACCGGGTCGACGCCCTGCTGCGGATGGGGGCGCCCGAACGGCTCGCGGCCGGGGTCGAGCAGCTGCGGCTGGGCGGCGCGGAGGCGGTCGTGTGGGCCTGCACCAGCGGCAGCTTCGTGTACGGCTGGGACGGCGCCCGGGAGCAGGTGCAGAACCTGGCCACCACCGCCGGTCTGCCCGCCTCCTCGACGTCCTTCGCCTTCGTGCACGCGGTGAGCGAGCTCGGGCTGCGGCGGGTCGCCGTCGCGGCGACCTATCCGGAGGACGTGGCCGGGCTCTTCTCGGAGTTCCTGCGAGCGGGGGGAGCGGAGGTGACCGCCGTGCGCGGCGCCGGGATCATCACGGCGGCGGAGGTCGGCACGTGGGGCGAGGCGGAGGTCCTCGAGCTGGCCCGCGCGGCCGACACCCCCGACGCGGAGGCCGTCCTGCTCCCCGACACCGCCCTCCACACCGCCGCGCACATCCCCACCCTGGAGAAGGACCTGGGCAAGCCCGTCCTCACCGCCAACCAGGTCACCGTCTGGGAGGCCCTGCGCCTGGCGGGCCGCCGCGTGAACGCTCCGGCGCTGGGGGTGCTGTTCACGCGGGAGCCGCTGGTGCAGGTGTAGGTCGTCCGGAAGGGGCGTGCGGAGGGGGCTTTCGGAACGAGCCTGCGGAAAGGTCTTCCGGAAAACCCCGGGAATAAGCGGGGACTGCCTCCTGTTAGGGCGCGAGGACAGCGCACGGCCCGACAACAGGAGGCAGGCACCGTGGTGGCAGACGCAGACGCAGACGAGATCCGGGGCACGACACTCGGTACCGCCCCCGCCCCCCTCTCCGTACTCGACCTGGTCACCGTCGGCACCGGCAGCACCGCCACCGACGCGCTGCGCACCAGCGTCGACCTCGCGAGGTTCGCCGAGGCCCGGGGCTTCCACCGCTACTGGGTCGCCGAACACCACTCCATGCCGGGTGTCGCCTCCTCCTCCCCGGCGGTGATCCTGGCCCACCTCGCCGCCCACACCGACCGCATACGGCTCGGCTCGGGCGGCGTGATGCTCCCGAACCACGCCCCGCTGGTCATCGCGGAGCAGTTCGGCACGCTGGAGGCCATGGCCCCCGGCCGTGTCGACCTCGGCCTCGGCCGCGCCCCCGGCACGGACGGCGCCACCGCGGCCGCCCTGCGCCGCACGGACCGGCTCAACGAGGGTGCCGACGACTTCCCCGAGCAGCTCGCCGAACTGACCCGCTTCCTCGACGACGACTTCCCCGACGGCCACCCCTACCGCCGCATCCACGCCATCCCCGGGCCCGTCCAGTCGACCGCGCCCGGTGGCGTCCAGTCCCCGCACCGCCCGCCGGTCTGGCTGCTCGGCTCCTCCGGCTTCAGCGCCCGCCTGGCCGGCATCCTCGGTCTGCCGTTCGCCTTCGCGCACCACTTCTCGGCGCAGAACACCATCCCGGCGCTCGACCTGTACCGGGAGTCCTTCCGGCCCTCGGCACTCCTCGACGAGCCGTACGCCCTCATCGGCGTCTCCGTGCTCGCCGCCGACGACGAGCGCGAGGCCCGCCGTCAGGTCCTGGCCACCGGTCTCAGCATGGTCCGCCTGCGCACCGGCCGCCCCGGCCTGTTCCCCTCCCCCGAGGACGCGGAGGCCCACGACTTCAGCCCGCTGGAGCGCGAGTTCGTCGACTCCTGGACCACCAACATCGTCCACGGCACCCCCGACGAGGTCCGCACCGGCCTCGACGACCTCCACAAGCGCACCGGCGCCGACGAACTGATGCTCACCAGCCACGCCCACCGCGGCACCCTCCGCCTCCGCTCCTACGAACTGATCGCGGACGCGTACGGGTTGCCTACGGCGTGAGGACGCGGCGGATGCTGTAGGGCCCGGGGCCCCGGGGCCCGGGGCCCCACCCGCCCGGGGACGGCCCCCGGCGCCACGGGGTTCCGCCGGGCGTGGGTCGCGGGCCCGGCGCTGCCGGGGTGCCGCCTGCGCCCACCCTCCCCCACTCTCGGCTTCGCTCGAGCGGGGGCCCCATCGCCCCAGGCGGCACGCATGCCCCAGGGTGCCGCGTATGGCCCCGCCGGAAGCCGCCGGAAGCCGCCGGAAGCCGCCGGAAGCCGCCGGAAGCCGCCGGAAGCCGCCGGAAGCCGCCGGGCCACCCGGGGTGAGAAGGGCTGGGCGAAGGGCTGCTACTCACGGCGCCCGCGTGGCATCGCGGGCGGCGAGGCGGGCGGCGCGCCGCACCGCGCCGCCGTCGAAGGCGGAGCCAGGGTCTGGCGTGGGCTTGCGGACGTGTCCGGGTTGTCTGCGGTGTGAGAGCGAGGCGGACGTTGTAGGGCTTGCCGCCCCGGGGTCCACCCGGCGGGGGACGGCCCCCGGCGCCGCGGGGAATCGCCGGGTGACCGAAGCCGCAGCGAGGCGGGCGGCGCGCCGCGCCGCGCCTCCGTCGGCTCGTGGATGCCTACGGGTTGCCCACCGCGTAGGTCTCGCTTTGCAGTAGCTCGGAGATACGATCCGGCGGCACCGGGCGGGAGTACAGCCAGCCCTGGCCGGTGTCGCAGCCGATGCCGCGGAGGCGGGTGGCCTGGGCGGAGGTTTCGACGCATTCGGCGGTGACGGTGAGGCCGAGGCGGTGGGCGAGCTGGATCATGGCCTCGACGATGACCTCGTCGGCCTGGTTCGGCGGTACGGCCGGGTCCTTGGCGCCCTCGTACTGGAAGCCCCGGACGAAGGAGCCGTCCAGCTTCAACACCGACACCGGCAGGCGGCTGAGGTAGGCGAGGTTCGAGTAGCCCGTGCCGAAGTCGTCGATGGCGATGTGGACGCCCATGTCGCTGAGGGCCTGGAGCGCCTGGAGGGGGCGCCCCGCGGAGCCCATCACCGCCGACTCGGTGAGCTCCAGCTGGAGCAGCTCGGGCGCGAGCCCCGTCTGCGCGAGGATGTCCGCCACGTCGGCGACCAGGTCCGAGTCCCACACCTGCCGGACGGCCACGTTGACGCTGACGAAGATCGGAGGCTCGTCCGGGTGGTCCAGCTGCCAGCGGCGTGCCTGACGGCAGGCCGTGGCCAGCACCCAGCGACCCAGCGGCACGATCGAGCCGTCCTCCTCGGCCAGCCCGACGAACCGATTCGGCGTCAGCAGGCCGAACTGCGGGTGGTCCCACCGCACCAGCGCCTCGACACCCCGCAGCCGTCCGTCCGACATGCCCACCAGCGGCTGGTACTCCAGCACGAACTCCCCGCGCTCGATGGCCGGCCGCAGCGCCGACGACAGGGCCTGGCGGGTCACCAGATGCGCGTTGCGCTCCGGGTCGAACAGCGTCCAGCGGTCCTTGCCGTCCGCCTTCGCCCAGTACAGCGTCGTATCGGCCGCCTGCATCAGCCCGTTCGCGGTCGTGCCCGCCGCGTGCCGCTCCACGACCCCGATCGACGCGGACAGCGACAGCCGCCGGCCCGCCAGGTCGAACGGCGCCTGAAGAGCCTTCAGCACGGACTCGGCGAGCTCCGCGAGCTGGTCGGTCCCCGTGGAGTCCTCGACCAGCAGCGCGAACTCGTCACCGCCGAGCCGCGCGACCAGCGGCGTGCTCGCGCGGGCGTACCCGGCCTCGTCGGCACAGCGGGTCAGCCGTTCGGCCACGGCGGCCAGCAGACGGTCGCCGACGCGGTGGCCGAGCGTGTCGTTGATCGCCTTGAAGCCGTCCAGGTCCAGGTAGCACAGACCGATCCGGCCCGTCCCGCCCTGCTCGTACGTCTCCGCCTCCAGCGCGGCCGAGAGGCGTTCGAAGAACAGCGTCCGGTTGGGCAGCCGCGTCACCGGGTCGTGCATCTGCATGTGCCGCAGCCTCGCCTGGAGTTCACGGCGGGCGCTGATGTCGGCGACGGAGAGCAGCACGCCCGGTTCCGCCTCCCCGAGCGGCGCCACGGTGAGCTGCGCCCACAGCGACTGCCCGTCGGGGTGCTTGAGGCGGCGCGTGCAGCGCAGCCGCGCCTGACGGCCGCGCAGCACCTCGCGGTAGGCGTGCCAGATGCGCGCGTCGGAGGCCAGGTCCACCAGATCGGCGGCGACGCTCCCGGCGAGGGCCTTCGGCTCCGTGCCCAGCAGCGCGCCCAGTGCGTCGTTGCCGCTGACCACCAGGCCCTCGCGGTCGACCACGGCCATGGCGAGCGGGGCGGCCGCGAAGGCGGAGCGGTATGAAGGAGGCTCGGCACGAAGAGATGCATTGATGTCACTCTCTGTGACGGCTGACCGGTCGAGGTCTGCCGCGGGCGTCGGCCCTTCGGACGTTTCGTTCACCGCTCGCTCCCGCAATGCAGTCGATCGTTGTCCGTGCAGCAAAGTGCGCCGATCATAGAGGCTGTCCCCAGGCCCTTCCAGCCGGAGTCCAGTGTCCCGGAACGCTCCTGGGGCGACTCACCCTTCTGGCAGATCGTTTCTGCCCGCGCCTGGACGGGTTCTTCAGGCCGCCGACCGCTTGTGACGTTCCGTGAGTGATTCGGGGTGTCGGTTTTACCCGCTTCCCGGGCTCCTCACTCATCTGGGGCAGGCAAACAGGGCATACAACATCAAAATCACACAGGCTGGGTGCGGTGTCCCGAGATCCGCACCCGGAGGTCCCTGTGCCGCGTCAGCTCCCGCGCTCCCGACTGCGCAGCACCGCGGCCGTGTTCACCACCCTCTCGGCACTCGCCGCGACCTCCATCATCACCGGCCCCTCGGCCGCCGACCCCTTCGTCACCACCCCCTGCGCCCTGCAGCGCACCGCCGCCCACCACTCCGAGGGCCTCGACACCTGGAACGCCGCCTATCCGCGCCCCGCCCGCTCGCTGAAGGCCGTCATGGTCTTCCTGTCCTTCCCGGGCTGGACCCCCATGACCACCCCCGCCGAACTCGCCGCCGACCACTTCCCGGCCACCAGCGAGTTCTTCGCGCGCGCCTCCTACGGCAGGTTCACGCTGCGCCCGCATGTGCTGAAGCGCTGGATCCGGATGCCGAAGCCGTCCACCGCGTACGCCATACAGCGCGACTGGAGCCCCGCCCACCGCACCGCCTACCTGCGCGACGCCCTCGCCGCGGTCGACAGCCAGGTCGACTTCTCCCGCTACGACATCGTCTACTTCGTCGCCGACCCGGACGCGCCCGGCGTGGACTCCGACGCCACCAAGGTCGTCAACCTCGACAACCCGCTGCACGCCGACGGCACGGACATCCGCCGGGTCGTCACCGTCTTCGAGCAGCATCCGCCGGACCGCCTGGTCCTCGCCCACGAGACGGGGCACGTCTTCGACCTGCCCGACCTCTACCGCAGGCCCACGGACGGCAAGGGTGACTGGGACACCCATGTGGGGGACTGGGACCTGATGGGCAGCCAGTTCGGGCTCGCTCCCGATCTCTTCGCCTGGCACAAGTGGAAGCTCGGCTGGCTGGACCCGCGCCAGGTGGTGTGCGTCGGCGGGCCGCAGCCGACCCGGCTGACGCTGGAGCCGCTGGGTGCCGGGCCGGGGGTGCCGGTGACGGGCGCCGCGGGGGCGCCGGTGTTCGGCCTCGGCAGCGGCACCAAGCTCGCGGTGGTGCGTACGGGCGCCGACAGCGCGATCGCCTTCGAGGCGCGCGGGCCGGTGGGCAACGACCGGGCCGCCTGCCGTGCCGGGGTGCTCGTGTACCGGGTGCGCAGCGAGACCGAGTCCGGGCGCGGCCCCGTAGAGGTGATCGACGCCCACCCGCGCTCCGAGGCCTGCTGGGAGGACTCCGTCTATCCGCCTCTCGCGGACGCCCCGGTCGGCCTGGGCGAGGGCTTCACGGTGCCGGGGGAGGGCGTACGGGTGGATGTGGAGGGGCGTACGGCTTCCGGAGCGTGGACGGTGCGGATCGCGGTCGGCTGACGCTCGGCCGACCTGGAGGGGGTGTGGGTGGCGGAGCCCCCACGGCGCGCGGTGGAGCCATGCAGAAACAGAGATGGCGAGGAGGTTCGCGTTTTCCGCGAACACACCTCGCCATCGCCATCGTGCGCCGCCAGGGACTCGAACCCCGGACCCGCTGATTAAGAGTCAGCTGCTCTAACCAACTGAGCTAGCGGCGCCTTCTGACGTCGTAGACCTTAGCATCCTGGTCGGCGGGAGGAAAAATCGATATCCGCACGGCCGCACGGGCCGCCCGGACGGCCGCCCAGAGCAGGATCTCGGGGCCCGGCAGCCAGGGGTGACGGGTGTCGGGGGCGACGAGCCAGCGGGTGGTCCGGGGGTGCGCGCCGGGGACGGCGGGCGCCGGCGGGGGCACCGTCACCGCGTCGCCGTTGCCGTGGCACAGCAGCGGCGGGATGTCCGCCGTACGGCTGCCCGAGCCCCACTCCTCCCACTCCAGCAGGGTCGGCAGCCGCTGGGCCGTGCCGGGCGCGGCGAACAGCAGCATCCGCCCCCGGTACTCCGCCACCGGGCCCGAGCCCGGGCCCTCGTCCCAGAGCCGGTCCAGCATGCGGCGTCCGAAGAGCGCGGGGGTGTTGACGACGTCGAAGGCGGCGCCGCAGGGCAGCACGACCGGAGCGTCCGGCTGCTCGTCCCAGAGGGCGAGCGTGCTGCGGGGATATGTGCCGGCCGAGGCGAGCCAGGCGACGCCGTCCGGGGTGACCCATGCACTGCTCATGCCGACAGGTCTACCGGCCGTGAGCGTCCGGTCTCCGACGGTTGCGAGAAACCCGGACAGGGATGGGCCGGAAGGAGTATCTTGCCCGCCCGGCATATGCCAGGGCGAGATGCGGGCGGCGGGGTCGCTGAGGGGGCCGGGCTCAGCCGGGATCGGCGTACCCCGTCCCTTCCCCTCCGCTCTGCAGCTCCCGTCCGAACTCGACCATCTTCTTCGCGTAGTCCTCGGTCCACTCGGCCCGCTCGGCGATGTCCGCCGGGGTCAGCCGGTCGAACCGCCGGGGGTCGGCGAGCTGGGCCGCGGCGATCGCCTGGAACTCCATCGCCCGGTCGGTCGCCGCACGGAACGCGTGCGTCAGCTCCGTCGCACGCGCCAGCAGGTCCCGCGGGTCGTCGATCGACTCCAGATCGAAGAAGTGCTCCGGGTCGGCGCTCGCATCCGCGGGCTCGAAGAGCAGGGGCGCGGGGCGTAGCCGCGGTTCGTTGCGACGCGGCGTGGGCTCCGCCATGTCTTCATCTCCTCCTCGTACGGTTCGGCGCCGCCGGTGGGTGGGCCGTCTTCCATTGTCGCCCGGGCGCGCAAGGGGGTCTGGCCGCGCGAGAACCAGGCCCCCGACCCCCGCACCTTCAAGGCCTGAAGCCCACCCGATGTTCCCCGAGGTGTGCCGACACCACGTGCATCAGAACATCCCGTTCGGGGTCTGCTCGGGCTCCGGCACCGGCTGCACCACGTCCCAGTGCTCCACGATCTGCCCGTCGACCAGCCGCCAGATGTCCGCGACCGCGAGGCCGCGCCCGCCGCCGGGAGGCGTCATGTGGTAGTGCACGACGACGTGGTCGCCGTCGGCGACGACCCGTTTGAGGTCGAGCCGAGCCCCCGCCACCGGGGCGGTGGCGATGTACTCGATGAACGCGTCCCGTCCACTGGGGTTGCCCGGGCTGTGCTCGACGAAGTCCTCCCGCAGGAGGGTCCGGAGCACCTCGATGTTGCCCGCCGCGAACTGCCGGAAGCCGTCGATGACCTGTTGCTTGTTGCGTTCCGCCGCACTGGTGTCAGTCATGGGGCGACTCTCGCCGCCCCGGGACGTACCCGTCGATTACGTCCCGGGTAATGGCGGGTGACCCCGGGACCGGAGAAGACTGGGCCATACGGGTGAGCCGGCTCAGGCCCGCCACGGCACGCGATGCTCCCCGAGATGCGCCAGCACCGCGTGATTCGCCTCCCAACCGTCCGGGAACTTCACGACCGTCCCCAGCTGGACCGGCTCCGTCGACGGGTAGTCGTCCAGGAGGTCGCCGACGCCGGCGCGGCAG
Organism: Streptomyces sp. NPDC002888; assembly: GCF_042888465.1. Classification (NCBI taxonomy): domain Bacteria; kingdom Bacillati; phylum Actinomycetota; class Actinomycetes; order Kitasatosporales; family Streptomycetaceae; genus Streptomyces; species Streptomyces sp. NPDC002888. The sequence continues at coordinate 248,589 of NZ_JBIAPU010000013.1, forward strand.
ACGACGATGCAGGCGTGGCGGTGACGGGAGGCGAGGACGCAGAGGCGGCCCGTCTCCAGGTGGAAGGCTGTGGCGTCGGGGCGGCCGGAGAGGGGGTGGAGGACGACCGTCACGTCGTACTCCCGGCCCTGGAGCCGGTTGGCCGTGTCGACGGTGACGTCCGTGACGCCCAGGTCCGCCAGCGCTGCCCGGACCGCCGCGGCCTGGTCCCGGTGGGCCGTGCCGACCGCGATCCGGTCGGCGGTCAGGGGAGCCGGGTCCGGTGAGCGTTCCGAGGTGGCCGCGCCGCCCCGGTCGAGCAGGCGCCGTACGACCGTCGCCAACGCCCGCACCGCCTCCGGGTCCGTGCGCGGGGTGTGCCGGGCGGGCAGCTCCAGCAGTCCCCAGCCGGACTCCGCGGCCTCGTCGATCACCCGGTCGGTGCCGGAGCCGTCCGACGCGACGGCGAAGGAGAGACGGCGGTCGCCGTGGCCCGTGCCGCTGCGGAACGGGGTGTACGGGTAGAACGCGTAGGAGACCAGCGGCGCGGCCGACGCCGGGAGCCGCCAGGACACCGGGAGGCGGTGCTGCGGCAGTTCAGGGTTGTGCGCGAGCAGGGTCGACACGGCGGAGGCCGACGGGTCGTACGACAGACCCGCCCACTGCTCGCTGCCCACGATCGCGAACGGGTCCAGCTGCCCCGGGTCGCCCACGAACAGCGCCCGCTCGAACAGCCCGGCCACGGCCAGCAGGCTGTCGGAGCGCATCTGGTACGCCTCGTCGACGATCGCGTGCCGCCACGGCTCGTCGGTCTTCACGTGCGCCCACTTGGCCGCCGTGGAGATCACGACCGGGAGCCCGGTCAGGTCCCCCGCCTTCGCCGACTTGCGGACGTGCGGCAGATCGTCGAGCGCCTTGTCGTACGGGTCGGCGTCGCTGCTGTGCAGCCGGCCGACCGGCAGCTCGGGGTTCTTCTCGGCGAGTCTCAGCACCAGGTCGTCGACCTGGGCGTTCGTCTGCGCCACCACCATCAGGGAGCGTCCCGCGTCGGCGAGTTCGAGTGCCGCGCGGACGACGAGGGTGGACTTGCCCGCGCCGGGCGGGGAGTCGACGACCACACCCCGCGCCGAGCCGTGCAGGGTGTCGTGCAGGATCGCGTCGGTGGCCCGCGTGGCCGCGGCACCGGGGTCGAAGGCAGGCGCGGTGGCACGCGCGGAGCCGGACGCGGCCTCCTCGGCCTGGGGCGCGGTCACAGGACGTCCTCCTCGGTCACGGGGTCGGCGATTTCCGGCACGGCGGCCGCCTCACCCGGTGGGCCGCCGTGCGTCCATGGTGTCTCCTCCGGGTCGGGCAGCTTCGCGCCGCCCCGCTGCTCGTGCTCGAACAGCGTGAAGCAGACCCGGTCGCCCTTCTCGGGCACCGAACCGACCTCGGGCTCCTTGCCGCGGCCCATCTTGTCGACGATCCGCAGCACGACCAGACCGTCGCCCTCGTCCCCGACGAACTCCGCCGCCTGCGGCTTCCCGCCCAGGGACCGGTACACCTTCGCCCGCTGCCCGAGGTGCGGCCGGTCGTCCGTGCGGACCGTGACCAGGGGGCGCGGGCTGGGCCGCTTGCCCTCGCTGTACGCCATGACGACATCCGTGACCTCGCCCGCGAACGCCTCTCCGGCCAGCCGCCGCCCCGCCATCACCAGCGGGTCGTCGAGGGCCTCCTGCGCCTCCAGGCGGGCCTGCTCGCGCTCGCGCGTGGCGAGTTTGTTGGCGGCGGTGACCGCGTCGTCGCGGCGCGGCTGCGGGGGCTCGCCGGCCAGGACACGGTCGCGGTGACCGGTGAACGACCAGCGGTCGCGCGTCCACCGCTCCTCGACGTGCGCCCCCTCCGGCAGCGCCCGCAGCAGGTCCAGGCCGCGCCACACCGCGTCCCAGGTGGGCCGCGTACGGCTCTCGACCAGGGCGCGGATCTCCCGCTCCGCGGCGGTGAGCGCACCGAGCCGGTCATCCGCCTCCAGACCGTCCTCGGCGGCCGCGAGGGCGGTACGCGCGCGGTCGTAGCGCTCGATGGCCGGGGCGAGCAGCTTGTTGTCGAACGCCGGGTCGGTGGCCGGGCCGGCCGGCGGGCACAGCAGCTGCCCCTCGGCGTCCCGGCCCACCTCGGCCCGCAGTGCCGCCTCGGCGCCCGAGGCTGCTCGCTGGGGGTCCCCCCGGTCGAGCGAAGCCGAGACCGGGGGATGGTCGATCCAGGCCATGAGCGCGCCCAGGTGCTGGTCCTCCAGGGTGGACTGGCCGGTCGCCCAGTTCCGGGCCAGCACCTCCGTCAGGGCGAGCAGAAGCGAGGAGCCGGGCACCCGGGCCCGCTCCCCGAAGTGGGTCAGCCACCGGCCCAGCAACGGCACGCGCGGCGGCGCGGGATGCGGGGCCTCCGGTTCCTGCTCCGCCGTACGCCGAAAGCGCATGGAGCGCCCCAGCAGCCGCACGAAGTCGACGCCCGCGCGGCTCGGCACGACCAGCTGCGGGGCGTCCGCGCACAGCTCGACCTCGACCTTGACCCGCTTGCCGGTCTCCGGATCGGTCTCGTTGCGCTCGGCGGCCTCCACGCTGTCGGCGTACGCGTCGACGTAGGGCAGGACGACGTCGGCCAGCTCGGCGAGGAACGCGAACCTGAGGTCGCGGTCGCGCGGCTGCGGTACGACCAGCAGGCGCGGGGCATCCCGGTCGGTGCCCACCAGCGCGCCGAGCGGGGCGCCGGCCTCACCGGCGGTGGTGAGCGGCACGAACACCAGCGGCCGGTCGGACAGGTGCCGGTGCCGGACGGTGGCGGTGGGTCGGGCGCGGCCGGTGGTGACGGCCTCGAGGCGGGCGAGGGTGGTGATCAGCGACACGCGCCCACCCCTTCGCCGAGGGCCTCCGCCCGCAGCTCGGCCGCCCGGCGCAGCGCCGCGACCGCCGGATCGTGCGGGTCCCCGGCCTCTCCGCGCGCCGCAGCGAGGACGTCCTCGACGGTTGTCAGGCCGCCCAGCTCGGCGCGGACCGAGCGGCCCAGGGAGGTCACCGCGCCGTCCGCGCGGGAGCGGTCGCGGCAGTGGAAGGCCAGCTCGCACGCGGACAGGCACTCCGGCGCGTAGGCCGCCGGGACCGACTCGACGGCGGCCGTGAGCTCCTCGGCCGGAAGGTCGGGGGAGAAGCACGTGCCCTCGGGGAGCGCGTCGGCGATGTCCTGCACGCGCGTGAGGCGGGCCAGCTGACGGCTGGTGACCGCGCGCTGCTTGCGGACGTCGACCGCGGAGGCGGTCGGCAGGTTGGAGAAGTCCCTGGGACAGACCAGGAGGACGTGGTGGCGCACGCGCGGGGCCGGATCCAGTCGCGCGGCGACGTCCTCCAGCGCCAGCACGTACACCGCCGCCTGCCGGGCGGCCGCGCCGACCTTCGACGGGTCCGCCGAACCGTCCACCATCGGGAAGGACTTGATCTCGACGACCGTCCAGCTGCCGTCGGGGTGCACGACGACGGCGTCCGGCTCCAGGAACGCGGGGGAGCCGGCGACGTCGAGCGCCAGCATCGGGTGGTCGAGGAGCGTCCAGGCGCCGCGCGCCCCTGTGGCCTCCCGCAGCTCCAGCGCCGTACGCGCCGTGCGGCCCTCGGGGCCGATCGCGGACAGGTCGGGCACGCGCGCGTCGGCGGGCGGTTCGGCCCGGGGATCCAGCCGCTCGTGCACCAGCCGCAGCAACTCGGCGCCGCCGTCCGCCTTGACCTTCGCCTCGAACGCGTTGCCACGTGTGAGGGCGAACTGCGACTGCCCGAAGGCCGACGGCGAACCCAGCGCGCCCGCCAGCGCCGCCTTGTTCACCCCGGCGCCGTCCAGGATCGCGCGCCGTCTGCAACCGGGGTTCGCCGCGAGCGCCGCGAGGGCGCGGGCGTCCAGCGCCTTGGCCGGTACGTCGGGACCGCGCAGCTCAGCGAGCCGGTGCCGGAGCGCCGTCCCCCGCGTCCGTGGGGGAGGCACCCGGCTCGGCTCCTGACCCGAACCGCGCATCGCGCTGCCGTGGAATTCGCTCACCCGTGGAAGTCTGGCATCCGGCACTGACAATCGAGGCATGTGCGTCGCGAGAGGCCACAGCGGCGGACTCCGGGGCGGGCGCGAACCGGGTCGCGAAGCCCGCCTTGGCGCGGTCCGCGCCGCGCATCACCAGCGGCGCCAGCATGAGCCCGACGCCCATCACGGCGGCGCCCGCGACGGCGTCGAGGAAGTAGTGGTTGGCGGTGCCCATCACCACGATCGTGGTCACCAGCGGGTAGACGACGGCCGCGACCTTCGCGGCCGGTGTGCGGCCGTACCGCCACAGCATCACCCCACACCACAGCGCCCAGCCCACGTGCAGGCTCGGCATCGCCGCGTACTGGTTCGTCATACCGCCCATCCCGCGCGGTGCGCTCGCCTCGCTGCCCCACCAGCCGTACGAGCTGTACTGGGCCATCGTGTCCACGAACCCGTGGCCGGCCGACAGCAGGCGGGGCGGGCAGGTCGGGAGCAGGGTGAAACCTATGAGACCCATGAGCGTGGAGGTCATCAGCCATGTGCGGGCCGCGCGGTAGTGCTGTTTGCGCGAGCGGAACAGCCAGATCAGGATCGCCGGCGTGACCAGGTAGTGCAGCGACGCGTACCAGAAGTCGGCCGGCACGCCTATCCACGCCTCGCGCGTGAAGAGACGGTTCAGTGGGTGCTCGGCGTTGACGTGCAGGAACTTCTCGACGCGCAGGATCGTCAGACCGTGGTCGACGGCAGAGGAGACGTCGCCCCGCGCGAGGAGCCGACCGGCGGAGTAGCAGGCGTACACCAGCAGGATCAACGGCAGTTCGGTCCACCAGCGCAGGCGGGTGCGCGATGCTGCCTCGATGTCTGGTGTCTCGGTCTGCGGCATCCGCTCGCCTCCCCCTTCGTTCCTACGGCGTCCGGCGGTCCGGCCGTGCCACTTTACGGCGTATGTGCGCGCCCTCACCGGGCGCCCCCGGCCCTGATAGACGCAGGGATCGCCCCCCGGGTTGCCCGTGCGGGGGGTGCGCGATGATGGAGGGGTTCCGTCTGAAGTCTCTTCCGGAGGGGTCCTCCATGGCATCGCGCATCCTGCTGGCCCGGCACGGACAGACGGAGTGGTCGCTGTCCGGCAAGCACACCGGCAGGACCGACGTGCCCCTTCTCGAAGAGGGGCGACGCGGCGCCAAGCTGCTCGGCGAGCGACTGCACCGGGTGCCGTTCGAGGGCCTGCCCGGCGTCGAGATACGCACCAGTCCCCTGTCACGCGCGCGTGAGACCTGCGAACTCGCCGGCTTCGGTGAGCGGGCCACCACCTGGGACACGCTCATGGAGTGGGACTACGGGGCGTACGAGGGCATGACCCCGGCGGAGATACAGGCTCTCCGGCCGGGATGGCTGATCTGGCGGGACGGGGTTCCGGGCGGGGAGACGCTGGGGGAGGTTTCCGCGCGGGCCGACGAGGTTGTCGCCTGGGCGCGTGCGGAGGAGCGGGACGTGTTGGTCTTCGCTCACGGGCACATCCTTCGGTCGATCGGTGCGCGGTGGCTGGGGCTGCCGCTGGAGTTCGCGGCGCGGATCCGGCTGAACCCGACGTCGTTGTCCGTTCTGGGGTGGGCCTACGGGGAGCCCGCGATCGAGACCTGGAACGATCTGGGGCATCTGGTTTAGCGGGGCGCAGGCTGAGCGGTCACGGGCTGAGCGGTCACGCCATGCGCGGCAGCGACGCGTGTCTCTCCAGGAAGCCCGAGACCCCCGAAGCCCGCCGGTGGGGCAACAGCACGCGCGCCGTTCCCGACAGCATCGTCTGGATGCGGGAGGACTGGACCTCCGCCAACAGATCCAGCACCCGCATCCCCGCCACCGCCGCCTGGTCGGGGCGGCCTCCTCGGGCCAGGTCGTCGGCCAGCTCCGCCGTGTACAGCGCGATGTTCCGCGTGAAGTGGGGGTCCTGCAGCTCCGCCGCCCGCCGGGCGTGCCGTGCCGCCCGGGGCCAGTCGCCCAGCGCGGACCAGCACTGTGCCTCCAGGCCCTCCAGCTCGGCCTCGCCGTAGAAGCTCATCCACTCGGGGTCGTTGTCGCAGGGACCCCGCTCGTAGAAGGCCTGCGCGCGGACGAGGGCCTGTTCGCAGCCGGAGCGGTCGGCGAGACCGGCCCAGCCGCCCGCCTCGCGGAGCGAGAGGAGGGACATCAGCCGGGCGGAACCCAGCGGGCGCGCGACGCGCTGTGCGGCCTGCGCCGCCCGGACCGCCTCGCGCGGTCGTCCGGCGTCGCGCGCGAGGAACGCCGAGTTGCAGAAGGCGTGCGCCTCCAGGCCGGCGTCACCGTTCACCCGCGCGGTCGCCAGCGCCTCCGCGTAGTGCGAGCGGGCGTCGTCGAACCGTCCCGAGTCGTGCGCCAGCCAGCCCACGGAGATGGCGAGTTCACCGGCGCCCGAGTGCAGCCGGTCGGCGGTTGCCTGCCGGGTCACCCCGGCGTCCAGCAGCGCGTACGCGGCACGCAGCGGGGCCGCCGCACGTCGGTAGAGTCCGTCGGCGCCGTGCCGGTCGTCGAGCAGCCGGATCCTGCGGACGGCTTCTTCCAGGGCGCCCGCCTCACCCGCGCCGACGCGGCGCGCGGGCCGGCCCGCGGACGTCGCGTCCGGGGCGAGCCCGACGGGACCCAGCGAGGCGGCGGCCACCGTGGCGCCCCCGCCGGTCATGAATGCGCGACGCAGCACGTCGCTCTCCTCGTGGTTGTCGTACCTGTCGTACGGGTCCTGCGTGTCATACGGCTCGTGCGCCCCTCGCGTCTCACCAGAGGCGTACGCAGGGCTCGTGGTCTGCGTGAGGGGCGCGTCCTCGGCGGCGCGCGCTCCTCGTCCGCGTACGGACGAACGAGGCGCGAAGCCGAGATCGGTAAGCGTGCGACCGGGGAACATATGAAGAAACACCCGTTCGTACGCGTAGTTGGGACAGCGGATCTCACCCGCCTCCACCCGGCCGATATAGCGCGCGTCACAGCAGACCCGCTCCCCGATCTCGCGCGCCGCCCGCCGCACCAGGGCGGCGAACTCGGCCGGTGAGCGCTGGCCGCGCACCTGCCGGAAGGCGAGATTGGGTCGCGGTGGCCGACTGGGCTCGGATGAACTCACCGTTGACGACGCCATGGCCGGGTCCTCTCGTGCGAACCGTCGAACCATGCCGGATTCGGAATGAGTTGTCCGTGTGACACCCCGTTTCCGGCGGGCAAGAACGTACCTGCTGTGGCCGTGCCGCCACGCTGTGTTTGGCTACAAACCGGATATCTCCTCCACGATCTGCCATGAACTGCCATCCTTTGCGGCGGACTTCCGCCGTAGCCGTTGACGCCGTGCCGCGTTGAACCCCGCGGACTGCAAGAGGGGTTCCGTGTGTGGAGGCCGGGATGAAGACCAGCCAGAGCATCGATCCTCGTACGCCGGCGACGACGGCGGCGGGGCGCGCGTCGGCCGCGGAGCGCGCTGCGGCGCCCCGGGTGGGCTGCGACGTGGTCACCGTCCCGGCGCGACAGGGCCTGGAGGCCGTCGACATCCTGCGACGGGGCGCCGGGGACGCGGTCGGGCCCGTCCTGCACGACGACGGCTGCGACACGCTCGGCTTCGTGGTGCCACCGGGGACCGCGGCGGCCTGGGACGTGCCGGGCAGCACATGTACGCAGACCGACGGGCACGGGCTGCGGCTGAACCCCGAGCCGCCGGTGGAGGGCTCGGACTGGCTGCTGCCCCCGGAGGAGGCGGACCTGGCGACGGACCCCGCGGTGCTGCGGGCGGCGTTGGGGGAGGCGGCGCGGCTGATCGAGGCGGCGGACAGCCGAAGATGAAGCTCAGCCGTCCCGCCTGCGGGCGCATGACCGTTCCCCGCCTGCGAAAATGGCCCCATGGGAAAGTCCAGGAACACCCGGCGCGGGCAGGCCGCCGCTGACGCCGTCGTCGAGACCGTCGAGGGTGGGCTCGCTCAGCTCATACCCGACCGGGACCGGGCGCGGGCCTGGACGCTCCTGATCGACGGGGCCCCGCAGTCGCACGTGGACCTCGACGACCCGGCATTCCTCTCCTTCGAGTACCAGCGGCGCCTCGGACACGTCATCGACCTCGCCGCGCCGCCCGGCAAGCCCCTGCACGCCGTCCACCTCGGCGGCGGCGCCTTCACACTCGCCCGCTACCTCGCCGCCACCCGCCCCCGCTCCACCCAGCAGATCGTCGAGCGGGACGCACCCCTCGTCCAACTGGTCCGCCGAGAGCTTCCGTTGGATGCGAACGCCCGGATCAGGGTGCGGTCGGCGGACGCCCGGGAAGGGCTCGGCAAGGTGCCGGACGGCTGGGCCGACCTCGTCATCGCCGACGTGTTCAGCGGAGCCCGCACACCGGCCCACCTGACCTCCACCGAGTTCCTCGACGACGTGCGCAGGGCCCTCGCCCCCGGCGGCCTGTACGCCGCCAACCTCGCCGACGGCCCGCCGCTCGCCCATCTGCGCGGCCAGATCGCCACCGCCGCCGCCCGCTTCCCGGAACTCGCCCTGATCGCCGACCCGGCCGTCCTGCGCGGCAAGCGCTTCGGCAACGCGGTCCTCGTCGCCTCCGACCGCCCCCTCCCGGTCGCCGAGCTGACCCGTCGGGCCGCCTCCGACCCGCACCCCGCCCGGCTGGAGCACGGCAGGACGCTCACCGACTTCACCGGAGGGGCCGCACCGGTGACCGACGAGGCGGCGGTCGCCTCACCCGCGCCGCCCCCCTCGGTCTTCCGCTGAGCGCCCGGTGCGCGTGAGCGACTAGTACGTGCCGATCTCCACCCGCGGCGGTCCGTCGTGCCAGGTGCAGAACACCGACACGCGGTCCGCGCCCGAGCTGAACTCCACCCGGATCCACGCTTCCGTCTTCCACACCTGCATCGACCAGGTCGTGCCCGGAGTGGCCGACACGAGCGTCGCGGAGGCCTTGCCGAGGGAGAAGACCACGCGCCCGCCGTCGGTGTCGTAGCTCTTGACCTGGCCGGCGGGAGTGGGGGACGGGCTCGGGCCGCGGGCCGGTGTCCGGGAGGGCGTCGGGGTGGCGGGCGTACGGCTCGGCTTCGCCGACGGAGTGCGCGACGGCGACGGCCGGTTGGTGGCGGACGTCAGCGGCCCCGAGTCCTGCGTGGTGGCGTCGGCCGCCGTGACCGGCAGCGCGCGGGGCGGGTCGTAGGCCGTGCCCGCGAGCACCGTGTGCACACCCCACCACGACAGCGTGGCCGCCGCGCCCGTGGCGAGCGCCCAAGCCAGTACGTGTACGAGTCCTCTGCGCACCCCGGTCATACTGCCTCACGCGACCTCACCCGTCACACGGGCCTCACGGATACCCCACCGGTTGTCCACAGTCCGGGAGTTGTCCACAGCCCCCGGTCCGGCCCGTCGGCATGGCGTACGGTGCCGCGCATGGCAAGTGTGCTCGTGGTCGAGGACGACCAGTTCGTACGCTCGGCGCTCATCCGGCATCTGACCGACGCCGCACACACCGTGCGCAGCGTCGGCACCGCGCTGGAGGCGCTGCGCGAGGTCGCCCATGTCCGCTTCGACGTCGTCATCCTGGACCTCGGACTGCCCGACCTCGACGGCTCCGAGGCGCTGAAGATGCTGCGCGGCATCACGGACGTGCCCGTGATCATCGCCACCGCGCGCGACGACGAGACGGAGATCGTCCGGCTGTTGAACGCCGGGGCCGACGACTACCTGACCAAGCCGTTCTCCGTCGAGCACCTGTCGGCCCGGATCGCCGCCGTGCTGCGCCGCTCCCGCGCGGGCGCCGGTGAGGCACCCCCGTCCAGCGTCCTGCGCGTCGGCGGTCTGACCGTCGATCCGCTGCGCCGCCAGGCCGAGTTGGACGGCGTCCGCCTCGACCTCACCCGCCGCGAGTTCGACCTGCTCGCCTTCCTGGCCGGCCGGCCCGGGGTCGTCGTACCGCGCAGGGAACTGCTCGCCGAGGTGTGGCAGCAGTCGTACGGCGACGACCAGACCATCGACGTCCATCTCTCCTGGCTGCGGCGGAAGCTGGGTGAGACGGCCGCGCGGCCCCGCTATCTGCACACCCTGCGGGGCGTCGGCGTGAAGCTGGAGCCACCGGGAGAGACGGAGCCGGTGCGATGAGATGGGCGCTGGTCAAGGTCTGTCTGGCGGTCACCACGATGGTCGTGGTCGCCTTCGCGGTCCCGCTCGGCCTGGTCGTCAGGGAACTGGCCCGCGACCGCGCCTTCTCCAACGCGGAGCGGGAGGCGGCTGCCGTCGTACCGGCGCTCTCCATCACCACCGAGCGCGACCAGTTGGAGCGCGTGGTCGCCTCCGCGGGCTCCGACGCGGGGCTGGCCGTGCACATCCCGGCGACCGACGGCCGGGCCGCCGTCGACCTCGGACGCAAGCGCGCCTCCGACGAGGACATCGCGACCGTACGGAGACTGGGGCGGGCCTCCACCAGCGAGGTGCCCGGCGGTTCGACGCTGCTCCAGCCGGTCGCGCTGAGCTCGGGCGCGATGGCCGTGGTCGAGGTGTACGTCCCCGAGTCCGAGGTCAGCAACGGCGTCGGCACGGCGTGGGCGGTACTCGCCGCGGTCGGCGCCGCCCTGGTCGTCGGCTCGGTCGCGGTCGCCGACCGGCTCGGCGTGCGGATGGTGCGGCCCGCGCGGCGACTCGTCGAGGGCGCGCACGAACTGGGGGAGGGCAAGCTGGGGGCGCGTGTGCCGGAGGACGGGCCGACCGAACTGCGGCTGGCGGCGGTCGCGTTCAACTCCATGGCCGACCAGGTCGTCCAACTGCTGGCGAACGAGCGGGAGCTGGCGGCCGACCTCTCGCACCGGCTGCGCACCCCGCTGACCGTGCTGCGGCTGAACACCGCCTCCCTGGGAGACGGTGCGGCCGCCGAGCAGACCCGGGCCGCGGTCGCGCAGTTGGAGCGCGAGGTCGACACGATCATCCGTACGGCCCGGGAGGCCAAGCCGCAGACGGCGGCCGCCGGACCGGGCGCCGGGTGCGACGCCGCGGAGGTGGTGCGGGAGCGGATGGCGTTCTGGTCGGCGCTGGCCGAGGACGAGGGGCGCAAGGTGCGGGTGGCCGGCGTGGACCGGCCGGTGCGCATACCCGTGGCCCGGGCGGATCTCGCGGCCGCCCTGGACGCCCTGCTCGGCAACGTCTTCCGGCACACCCCCGAGGGCACGGCCTTCGCGGTCGACGTGCACAACGGCGAGGACGCGGTGATCGTGCTCGTCTCCGACGCGGGCTCCGGCATATCCGACCCGCAGGCCGCGATGGCGCGCGGTCGCGGCTCAGGCAGCGACGGATCGACCGGCCTCGGCCTCGACATAGTGCGCCGGCTCGCGGAGTCGACGGGCGGGGACGTACGGATCGGCTCATCGGTCCTCGGCGGCACCGAGGTGCGGCTCTGGATCCAGCTGGACGGTCGCGAGCCGGTGCGCCGGGGGCATCGGGGGGCCGTACGGAGACGCCGACCGGGCAAATTGGTCTCTACCTTTAACCGATCCCGAACCCGGTCCTGACCTCTCCCTTCGCGCGTTCGCCTCACACAGATGATCACCAGCCGCCCCATAGGTGATCAATGGTGTCGATTACGTTTCGACAAATGAACGCAGCGACTCTTGACGCATGACAGTACATACGGCTGTTATGGCGCCACCGTGTTCGGTCAAGTTGATTTCTGGTCGATCGTGATCAGCTTTTCAGCCAGCCTCACCCCGTGGCCGAACCCTGCCCTCAGGAGCCGTTCATGCGCGACCTCTCCCCCTCCGGACTCTCCCTGCCCACCCCCAGCCGTCGCACCCTGTTGCGCGGCGTCGGTGGCGCCGCCCTCCTCGCGGGGGCGGGCATACCTCTGCTGAGCGCCTGCGGCGGCAGCGGCACGGCGGCCGACTCGAAGACCGTCACCCTCGGCTCCAACGCGTCGGACGCGGTGCCGAAGAAGGCCTTCGCGGACATCTACGCGGCCTTCGCCAAGCAGTCCGGGATCAAGGTCGACGTCAACACCAAGGACCACAACACGTTCCAGGAGCAGATCAACTCCTACCTCCAGGGCACGCCGGACGACGTGTTCAACTGGTTCGCCGGCTACCGCATGCAGTTCTTCGCGGCCAAGAAGCTCGCCTCCCCGATCGACGACGTGTGGGAGAAGATCGGGGGCAACTTCCCCGACGCGATGAAGAAGCTCAGCAAGGGCGAGGACGGCAAGTACTACTTCGTGCCGCTGACCACGTACCCGTGGGCGGTCTTCTACCGCAAGAGCGTCTTCCAGCAGCACGGCTACCAGGTCCCCACCACCTGGGACCAGCTGGTCGCCCTGTGCAAGCAGATGAAGAAGGACGGCCTGGTCCCGATCGCCTTCGGCGACAAGGACGCCTGGCCGGCCATGGGCACCTTCGACCAGATCAACTTCCGTCTCAACGGCTACGACTTCCACGTCGAGCTGATGGCGGGCAAGGCTGCCTGGACCGACGCCAAGGTCAAGGCCGTCTTCGACCACTGGTCCGAGCTGCTGCCCTACCACCAGGACGGCTTCATGGGCCGCACCTGGCAGGACGCCGCCCAGACCCTGGTGTCGAAGAAGGCCGGCATGTACCTCCTGGGCTCCTTCGTGGCCCAGCAGTTCTCCAACAAGGCCGACCTGGACGACCTCGACTTCTTCCCGTTCCCGGAGATCAACTCCGCGTACGGCCAGGACACCGTCGAGGCGCCCACCGACGGCTTCATGGTCAGCAAGGCCCCGAAGAACCACGACGGTGTCGTCAAGCTGATGGAGTACCTGGGCAGCCCGGCGGCCGAGGAGCTCTACCTCAAGGGCGACCCGAGCGTGGTGGCCGCCTCCAGCAAGGCCGACACCTCGGCGTACACGCCGCTGCAGAAGAAGGCGTTCGACATGATCGCGGGCGCCAAGTCGCTCACCCAGTTCATGGACCGCGACTCGCGGCCGGACTTCACCGCCACGGTGATGCAGCCCGCTCTGCAGAAGTTCCTCCAGAATCCCAAGGGCGTGGACAGTCTGCTGTCCTCCATCGAGCGCCAGAAGAAGACGATCTTCGCCTCCGCATGACCACCGACACCTCCTCGAAGAGCCCGGAGGCGGCCCCCGTGCCGCCTCCGGGCCCCACGCCTGCCAAGCGGGTCGCGCGGGGCCGCAAGCGCCTGCTGACCCGCCGTGACCGCATCACGCTCGCCTTCATGGCGGGCGTGCCCACGGTCCTGCACGTGGCCCTCGTCTGGGTCACCGCCATCGCCTCGATCTTCCTGGCCTTCACCAGCTGGGACGGCATCGGCTTCGACTCGATCACATGGGTGGGGCTGGACAACTTCCGGCAGTTGTTCACCGACAACCCGCAGTTCTGGCCCGCCGTACAGCACAACATCATCTG